>JAURIP010000213.1 GCA_030832695.1 Sediminibacterium sp.
AAATGAAGCCGGCAGTCCTGAAAGGTTGAGGCTTTGGGTACGCCCCTCGTAGAAGTTAAGGAAGACGTTTTGAGCAAAGCGAAAAACGGCAGTCCTGAATAGTAAAGGGTTTGGGTAAGCCCACCTTTTAGGAAGACGGCGTAATGAAATGAAGCCGGCAGTCCTGAAAGGTTGAGGCTTTGGGTACGCCCCTCGTAGAAGTTAAGGAAGACGTTTTGAGCAAAGCGAAAAACGGCAGTCCTGAATTGGAATTTTATTTCATTACTTTTTCGACTTTCTAGGAATTTTTTCAGTTGCCATAGCAGCATGATAAATATAAGAAGCCATTATTGTAGCATTCTTCATTAAGTCTTCTGGTTGAATACCTTCTAGATAATCAAGATTAGTATGTCCTGCGGTACCTGGAGTTCTATCTTGTAAATATTGAAATCCTGGAAGACCTACTTCATCAAAAGAAACATGGTCTGTACTACCTAAACTTTGATTAGAAACCATGGTCATACCTAAGTCACGGAAAGGTTCCATCCATGCAGTAAGCATCGTGCGAGCTGCTTCATTACCTTGTAAGTATATCCCACGATATTGTCCTGCACCATAGTCTTGATTAAAATAAGCAGATAAAAGTTCATACTCTGGTTTAATACCAATTGCTGCGTTACGCGGGTCGCCAAAATGTTTTTGTACATAAGCACGAGAACCATAAAGTCCTTGTTCTTCACCCGACCATAATGCTATTCGAATAGTTCGCATAGGTTTTACACCTAAAGTTTTAAGTATGCGCATCGCCTCCAATGCGACTGCTGTTCCAGATGAATTATCACTCGCATTAGAACTACCATGCCAAGTATCAAAATGTGCGCCTACCATTACTATGCCTTCTTTTGGATCGGTTCCAGGAATTTCACCAACTAAATTCAAAGCTTGTTCTACTTTGTCTCCTATTTTATTTTTAATCTCTACTTCTATTTGAACTGGAATGCCTCTCTTTAAAATACGATACATTCTATTATAATGTTCAGGGGTCACTGCTAAAATTGGTGATGAATTTCGCATCCCAGCTGCACTCCATCCATCTTCTCTCACGCCCGGACGAGAATAGCCAGGCACAATGCCTAATCGATTGCCATCAGTTTGTAAAACCACTGCTACATTTTCTGATTTTAAAAAAGCCATACGTTCTAATGCTGTAATTAGTGTTGGGTTACGAATAACTCTTGTTGGGCTCGATTTAATGGGTGTAATGACTGTCTTTTCAAGTGCGATAAGTTCTTCGCTATTATAACGATGTACTCCATTTGTTAGTGTTTGAAGATCTATTACAGCAGGACTTGAAATAAGAACAGCCTTACCTTTTAACTTACCTCTGTAGATTTCAAAATCTTCTTTAGATTGTAAATCCACCACAATTGCATCTGCGTTTATTTTTCCTAGCGTACTAGAAGTATAAGCAACAGGATAAGCATTAAGCGGCATATAATCAGGTGCAACCATATGTGCAGACACATATTCATTATCCCAGGTCACACCATAGTCCATATAGGCTTCGCTATTTACCTGACTTAATCCCATCTTTTTCATTTCATCTAAAGCCCAAACTTGCGCACGTTGCATATCGCGAGACAAAGTAAGTCTTGCTCCTAATACATCCACTATATAAGATTCATATTCCATCACTTTTGAATGTTGTAAGCCTTCCTCACGTATACGTGCCACCATTGCCCAATCCACTAAACTAGGAATGGTAAAGGCAACGGAAGAAGTAAGCACAAGTGTAAAAGTGATTACACGTATGAATTTGTTTTTGAAAAATGTTTTCATTATAGTTGAAATTTAGTGATAGGACTAGCGCTATTCTATATTCAATATACTGAAAGATTATCAGATTTATTATTTTTCCTAGTCATTATAGAGTAGAAAAAGGAAACAAGAACAGAAAAGTTCTTCAATCTAGAACGCTCTTTTTAGGCATATAGATGATGATCATGATTGGTAACAAGTAAATTACCCACCCGCCGCAAAAACATTCACTATTTGTTGGGTTAATTTAATCGCCCACTTGGTATATTCTATTTTAGAAGGATGCAATCCATCCACTGCTAAATAATCAGTTTTAAATCCATCCACGCGATACCCATCCGTGATATTAATAAAATTTGCACCATAAGCTTTCGCATAATTTTCACAAACTACATTATAATTATCTATCTCATTCGCAATTACTTTACGATCTCTTCCTGATGCAAATGGCGTAATACCCCAATCAGGGATACTCATAATAAAAACTCTTTTGGGCTTATTTCCTGTTAATACAATTGCTGATTTAAGTAAGGATAAGAAACCTGGTTCAAATTCATTCAACTGCTTACCTTGATATTGATTATTCACCCCAATTAAAATGGTCACAATTTGATACACCGCTTTTTTATCGGCGCCCGCTAACCCATTTTTTAAATCATCTGCGGTCCATCCATTTTTAGCAATGATTTGAAGGGAACTCATTTTAAGTCCTGCTCCTTTTAATAATTGAAAAGTTTGATTGGGATAACCATCTACAACATCAATAGAAGTGCCAATCGTATAAGAATCGCCTAACGCCAAATAATTAATTGAATCCGAATTGATGACAGCTGGATTAGGAATAACAATATTCACATCCGGCCCCTCCGACTTAATACATGAACATAGCAACAAACATACAAGTCCAAAAAAAAGATACTTCCTCATGTTGCTTTAATATAATTATTTACCCAAATTTAATTATTCTTTTTCCAATCTTTCACAGTTTTCCAGGCTAGGTCTTGTAAATACCTTGCCTCGAATTTTGTGATCCCTTCCGGCCAATACCTTACCCTTATGGGATTTATATTAAATAGGGTGGCATATATTACGCAAGAAGCCAAATAAGTGCCATGAACGGTCTCATGTTCCTTATCCTTACCCAACATTGCCATGTGTGGACGCATGCTTAGTGAACGATCTAAAGCAATGCCTACTGGAGCCACTGTTGCATTTAATTGTTTGGCTATAGTTTTATGCGCAGCAACTATTTCATCCAAACTTATCCAATTTAATCTTTCATATGGCCAAGCCATAAAAAGTACTAGCTTGGATTTAGATGAGGTAATTTCCTTTTCAAACAAAGTCGCATATTCAAAAAAGGGTGCTACGTTATGTTCTTTGTATTCAGGAATATCCTCCTGCAGTATGACAATATTATTATTACCATTTTTGATTTTTTCATGAACGGAATCTATACCAAAATGAATTTTTAATGTAGCCCCGCCCTTGGTAGCCTTATCCACTTGAACAGGAATGGGCTTTTTAGTATTATCCGTCATTAATTTGATATGCTTTTCAATACCGCCATTACGATACGTAAAACTATTACCAATAAAAAGAAGTTTTA
The DNA here is from genome assembly GCA_030832695.1 of Sediminibacterium sp. Next base: position 3,407 of record JAURIP010000213.1, read on the forward strand.
AGGGACTATTTGTTTGCGCCTTTACATTACTTGTAATAAATAATACAAAAAATGCAACCACATAAATTATACATGGTTGCATTTTTAATATTTTATTTAATCTCTTCACTACTTATCTAATGAATTTATCCAAGTTGCAATTTTACGCGCATCTGATTCAGATACTTGTGGCATTGGTGCCATCGGTGTTGCATACTCAGGCCAGTTTTGAGGCTGTGGAATTTTAATCAGTTGTAAAATTTTA
>JAURIP010000058.1 GCA_030832695.1 Sediminibacterium sp.
CTATTTTTAAGAAAATATATATAACAAAAAAAAGAACTAAATAGAATAAATCAGCTAAATTGTATCGCTTTTATAGTTTTAACCCCCAAAACAAATCTAATGAACCAATCACTTCCAACACTTCAACTCAGCAATGGTTCCACTTCATTGAAGGTTGATTTATTGCACGCCAAAAAAGCGGCAATGATTTTAAGAGCATTAAATCATAAGCTTAGACAACAAATTGTTAAACTTATTGATGAGCAAAAAAAAGTAACTGTTACTGAGATCTATGTAAAATTAAGATTAGAGCAATCGGTTGCTTCACAACATTTAGCCATTTTAAGAAGAGCAGGTATTGTAACTACTATTCGCGAAGGCAAATTTATTTTTTACAATGTGGACTATGCAAGATTGGAACAAGTAAACCAATTCGTAGAAAATTTAGTAGGATAAATATGTCTTTATCTGTCGAACAATTTCAGCAATTCCTTACACAAGAAAATGCATTCATTATTGATACTAGAGATGAGTCTTCTTTTTTAGAAGGCTTCATCCCTAGCTCAATACATTTTAACCCAGAATTAATTCATCAAGCAGCAGCCCTAGGTTTATTATCATTCGAACAACCGTTATTATTTGTTGGCGAACAGGACAATGAAAAAATCGCTATTGCTTATTTTGAAAAATTAGGATTCTCCAATATCAAGGGCTGGTTGGAAGGTGGCTTCACTACTTGGCTTAATGCAGACAAGCGTTATGATTTAGTCATTGAAGTGGAAGCGGATGAATTAGCAATGGATATTCCATTTGATGAGTTCTTGATGGTATTGGATATCAGAACCGAAGAGCAATACAACCAAGGGCATATTAAAAATTCAATACACATCCCTTTATTGGAATTCGCCGATCCAGGAAGCATGTCTGAATTAGATGAACATTTTAATATTTATATCATCAGTGAAGATGGCGGATCTAATACGCTTGCGGCTAGTATTTTAAAAAAACAAGGTATTCATAATAATAGAGTTGTAAAAGAAGGCTGGCAAGGTATATTACAACTTAAAGATAAATTCACTATCGAAGTGACTAAGGAAAAAAAATCGAAAGATCAATTAGACGAACTTTAATCAACCACTAAGTTTCCATGTTTGTGGGGATCGAACTCATACTTCCATCTTTTATGACTCCATAAATAATTCGCAGGATTCTGTTTTATTTTTTCCTCTAATATTTTCACATACAATGCAGTCAATTGACCATCTTTGAAATAATTTGGCGACGTAGTCATGACTTCATATTGCAAATGATAATAACCACGCTTAGTACTATGAAAATAGGCAAACACCTGTGCCGTATTATTTAATTTGGCTCCCTTTTCAGGTCCCTTAACAAAAGGGGTACGTCTTCCTAAAAAATTAACCCAAAATGCAGACATTGGATTACCAGGATTTTGATCGGCTGCTAAAGCCATTGCATAATTTCCTTGCGTAGCATATTTGTGAAACTGCGTTTTAAATTGTGTTGCAGGAATCATTATACTTCCAAAGCGCTCTCGCATTTTCAATACAATATCATTAATATAAGGATTTGACAAAGGCATATACACTCCAATAAAGGGATATTTTCCGTATTTGGCTACGCCCCAATTCGCAAATTCCCAATTAAAAAAATGACCTGCCATTATCTGAACAGGCTGCCCTGTTTCATATAGTTTATTTAATACTTCGAAATTGGAAGTAAATCGTTTTTCAAATTCAGCCGTGGAGATGGAAATTAATTTAATGGTCTCAATAAATGAATCTGTAAAATTTCGGTAAAATTTTGTAGCAATTTTTTTTCTTTCTAGAACCGATTTTTTTGGAAATGCAATCGTTAAGTTTTTATCAATCACCTGCTTTCTGTACCTAATTATGTATTGTAAAAGAAATGCTACAAAATCACTAACAATATAAGCAATACGCCATGGCAGTAAGGACAAAAGATAGAAAAAGGCATATACTAATTTATACATATTGCTTGCAATTATGATTAATTCTATTGGGGATCTACCCAAGCATTATGCTCTTTTAATAATTGAATTAGTTCGTCAACAGCAATAGCACTGTCGATGTTTCTTTTCATGATTTCCTTCCCTTTATACAAAGTAATTTTACCAACCCCGCTGCCAACATAACCAAAATCAGCATCCGCCATTTCACCTGGACCATTTACGATACAACCCATGATCGCAATTTTAAGCCCTTTTAAGTGATTGGTCACTGCCCTTATTCTTGCTGTCGTTTCCTCTAATTCAAATAAAGTACGGCCACAACTAGGGCAGGAAATATATTCTGTTTTGGAAATTCTAGTACGAGTCGCTTGTAAAATGCCAAAACTGATGGTATTTAAAAATTGAACGAATGAAGTATTGTTAAAATAATTACGTCCAGACACATTACTTGATTCATTATTTTCCGCTGCAGCTGCAGCCACCTTAGCGCTCACACCCAAACAAATACCATCTCCCATACCATCTAAGAATAAGGCCCCAGTCTCTGTTGCAAAATGAATCAAATGTTCGTCTGCACTTGACCAAGCACTTTCGGTCATGAGTATAACAGGATTCTGAATCTTTAAATCCATGAACCGAACAATCATTCTGCGGACTGCAGGCATGGCATGTGCCAATTGACTACTTAAACAAAAAACCACCGATTTGTCTTGGGCAATTTCAATGAGCTGCTCATCCCTGATGCCGTTTTTTGTACAATAGCAATCTACCATTACAAAATTAATAAAGGCACTTTTTCGCGGGGCTGCGATATAATTTCTAAAATCAAATAATGGTAAATATTTTGTTCTATCATTCACGGTTTCCCACTGCTCAGGTTTGGTGATGACACGCAAAGTGCCTGGCAAATCAAAATCAATAACACCATTCGGCGTATAAATAAAATCAGCGGCCAAGTCAGAAATAGTCCACTTATCAGTATCCACATGATAGGTATAGCCAATACTGATTAAATCATCCGGGGTAATACTTGATTTATGACTAAAGTCTGCAACCACCACTGGCACTTGCTTACCTCCAATAGTTGAAACCGAATGCGTAAATCTTTTTTTAAATTCAAACGGCGAATAAGGAAGTTGGTCAATCTCTGGAATATGATGCACCCCTTTCATTCGATTCGCTGGATATCTTTTTACCAAATCCTTACAAACCGGAATTTCTAATTCAGGATCTTCTGTTAAACTCACCCTTATTGTATCTCCAATACCATCCTCTAATAATGTACCAATGCCAATCGCACTCTTAATACGTCCATCTTCCCCATCACCCGCTTCCGTCACACCCAAATGCAAAGGATAACATTCATTAAACTCTTGTTGCATTTGTTGTACCAATAATCGATAAGCTTGAACCATCACCTGCGGATTGCTTGACTTCATGCTTAAAATTATTTGGTGATAATCCAAGCTTCGAGCAATGCGCAAAAATTCCATTGCACTTTCCACCATACCAATGGCAGTATCGCCATACCTGCTCATAATACGATCACTCAATGAACCATGATTGGTTCCTATCCGCATCGCGGTTCCATGTTCCTTACAAATAAGTACCAGTGGTGTAAATCTTTCTCTGATGCGTTCAATTTCTTCCAAATATTCTGCATCCGTATATTCAATTTGTTCAAACTTTTTCTTGTCAACATAGTTACCTGGATTCACGCGCACTTTGGCAACAATGGTGGCCGCAATTTCAGCAGCATTTGGGGTAAAATGAATATCAGCGACCAAGGGAATATCATACCCTTGTGCATTCAATGCTGCTTTTATGTTTGCTAAATTTTCAGCTTCTTTTTTACTAGGCGCAGTGATACGAACTAACTCTGCTCCTGCTTTGATACATTTGATGACCTGGGCTACGGTTTGATCCGTATCCATTGTATCGGTGGTCGTCATCGTTTGAATCCTTATGGGTTGGCCGTTTCCAATAATGATATTACCCACCTTTACTTCGCGTGTAAGTAGACGTTGATAGGAGGTTAATGAGTTACAATAGTATTGCATAAAAGAAAAAATAAAGATGATTATTTTAGTGCAACGAGGCTACCTAGTACCTTTTAAAAAACCCTGTTGCAATAAAATCTTCTTAAGTAATTTAATATTATTATCAGTTAAGTTAACTGAACTGTTGGCGTTCGTGTTTAATACAAAAAAGTAAGGATGCTGATTTTCCTCCACATAACCCAATACCCATGCTGCATTTTTATTTGCTGTCGTATCTACTGCGCTAATATAGCTTAATCGATAATTTGAATTATCCTCCATCAAAATCATTTTTTTTAATTGTTCTTGTGACTTTTTTTGAAAAAATAATTCTTTAAAATAAATCCTTTTAATTAAACCCAACTGTTCATCCGGTGTAATAACGAGTGATCCGTCTTCCCAAAAATGTGTACTGTCTGCACTTGCAATCCCCTTTCCATAATGTAGCGAGTCCAACACTTTTAAAATTTGTTGCCGGCCAATCTTGGCAATAACGGCTTTATAAAACTGTGCCGAATCATTTAAATTTAAGGTAGTATCATGATGATTTATAATTCCTTGATCTACCCCGATTAAAGCCGGTACAATATAAAAGGTAGCAGCAGGTGCCATGGCAGAATCCTTATACTTTGACAAATTATGTATAGTGAATTGTTCTGTTCCATTTTCAAGCAAAGCAAAACTACCTTGCATACCCGCGCTATCCATTAGTTGCGCAATGGCAGAATCATTTTTTACATTGTTTGGACTACAAGCATATAGCAAAACAATAAAAATAGCTACTTTAAAAAAATGTTGCATCATTGTTGTCTTTGATTTATAGAATGAGCAAATTTACCACTTAATATTTACAAAAACACCCCTAACCAGCATACACTAGTTAGGGGTGTTAAAATATATTTAATTTAAGTGTAGCTTATTCAATTCCTAATAACTCTACCTCAAAAATTAAGGTCATACCTGGGCCAATAAATGGACCTGCTGAACGGTCACCATAAGCCAAATCAGAAGGAATAAACAACTTCCATTTGCTACCCACTGTCATTAACTGAACTCCATCCTGCCAGCCCTTAATAACGCCATTTAAAGGGAAGGTAATAGGCTCGCCTCTTTGCACTGAGCTATCAAAAATTGATCCATCAATTAAAGTGCCATGATAATGACATTTCACTTTGTTGGATAAGGTTGGCTTTACAGATCCTGTTCCTGCAACCATTACTTCATACTGCATGCCATTGGACATGCTTACTACACCTGGTTTTTTTGCATTTGCTTCTAAAAATGCTTTTCCTACTGCTTTGTTGAATGTGATTTTTTCTAAACTCATATTATCTTGGTATTTTTTGATACAAACATCTAATAAACTATCAGGTATAATTGACTTCGCAATAACACCTGCGCTAAACCCTTTTTCAAACAAGGCCATACTAATATCTTGTAAGCCTTGTCCTTTCATACTTTGTGCAACACGAAAACCCAAAGCGTAAGAAGCACTATCTTTTACTGATTTTAAAACTACGCTAACTGCTGCTGGTTTTGTTGGAATTGCCTTATTGGTCGTTGCCGGTTTTTTTAACACACTTACCACAGATTTTGGAATCCCTGCAGGTTTTGTTGTTTGGGCAAAGCCAAATCCAACTAGACTAAAAGAAATCAATATTAATACAGTTTTTTTCATGCTTTTCATTTGTTAATTAAACGATGAATTATTTCGATTGGAGGCAAAAATACATCAGAAATGGATTCAAAATCCAACTATTCAAGTAATTCGCAGAAACTATTTCAAAAGCTGGCTTAAACAAGCCTGTACTTTCTCTGCACCCATTTTACCTTGGATAATATTCATTTGTTCCGCAATTTGACTTGTACATAGGTTCCCAATACTTCCTTCATGTGTATGTTTCACTTCCGTAGTATACGCAAAATTTCCTGCTTCAATAGCTATACCAATTTTTTTATAGGCATCTCTAAATGGCATACCTGTGTTTACCAATTTGTTTACTTCCTCCACACTAAATAAATATTGGTATTTAGGATCGGCTAATAAGTCTTTTTTCACTTCCATGTTTTCAATCATCAATGAAGCCATCTCGATACAATTTTTAAGTTGGCTGAAGGCAGGGAATAGATGCTCCTTCAATAGTTGCAAATCTCGATGGTACCCTGATGGTAAATTGGTCGTCATCAGCATAATCTCATTAGGCAACGCTTTAATTCTATTACAGTATGAACGTATTAATTCAAATACATCTGGATTTTTTTTATGTGGCATGATACTCGAACCCGTAGTTAATGAATCCGGAAACTGAATAAATCCAAAATTTTGATTCATAAACAAACAAGCATCCATACTTAATTTAGCTAAGGTATCCGCAATATTTGCCATGGCCATCGCAGTCATTCTTTCCGCTTTGCCCCTACCCATTTGCGCATACACTACATTAAAGTTTAAGGTTTCAAATCCTAATAATTCAGTGGTTCTTGTACGATTAATTGGGAATGAAGATCCATACCCCGCAGCAGAACCTAACGGATTTTTATTGACTACATTATAAGCTGCATGAAGCATGGTCATATCATCCACCAAACTTTCCGCATAAGCGCCTAGCCAAAGGCCAAAGGACGAGGGCATTGCTAATTGCAAATGCGTATAACCAGGCAATAAGTCATTTTTATGTAACTCACTTTTCGTTTGTAATAACTTGAAAAAATCATTTACTGTTGCACTTAATTGGATTAATTCCGAACGAAGAAATAATTTAATATCAACTAAAACTTGGTCATTTCTACTTCTTGCACTATGAATTTTTTTTCCAACATCTCCCAACTTCGAAGTCAATAATATTTCCACCTGAGAATGAATATCTTCAACACCTGGGGCTAATGTAAATTTTCCATCTTGAATGGTTTGGTGTATTTCAACAAGTGCTTTTTTTAATTGCGTCAATTCGTCTTTCGTCAACAAACCAACCTCCGATAACATAGTAATATGCGCTATTGAACCTAGTACATCATAGGATGCCAAATATTGATCCATCGCTTGATCGTTACCAATGGTAAATTTTTCAACTGCAGATGCGACTTCATTATTTTTTTGCCAAAGTTTACTCATGGTTGAAAATTGTGGTTAGTAATTGTATATAGGTGGTTACTCCTTCCTTGATTTCGTTTGTAAATATAAATTCATCTGCGGTATGACTTCTTGCAGAATCGCCAGGACCCATTTTTAATGTAGGAAAAGGCATTAATGCTTTATCCGAGGTTGTCACTGAGCCATAATACCCTTTACCTAGAGCCAGTCCAGCTTTGATGATCACATGATCAAGGGCAATACCCGAAGATCTCATTCTTAAACTTCTTGGAGTGACTTCCGATTTTACATGCTGCCCGATAGTCGCTAATACTTCTTCAAAAGTATATAATTCATTTACACGAACATCCACCACCATTTTGCAATTGGAAGGTACTACATTATGCTGTTTGTTATCTGTTTCAATAACGGTTGCCGTCATTTTTACTTGCCCTAGCAGTTCTGATACTTTGTCAAATTGATAATTTCTAAACCAGTCCAAATCAGCAAGTATTTTATATAAAGCATTTTCACCTTCCTCTCTAGCAGCATGCCCTGCTTTGCCTGTGGCAATCACATCTAATACCATGAGTCCTCGTTCAGCAATAGCAAGTTCCAGCTTAGTCGGCTCTCCTACAATTCCAAATTCAATTTTTGGTAATTTAGGTAAAATCAATTCAATACCATCATGCCCTGAAATTTCTTCCTCGGCTGATGCAGCAAAAATAATATTGTAGGGTAAATTTTCTTTGTCATAGAAATATAAAAAAGTAGCCAATAAACTAACCAAGCAACCGCCGGCATCGTTGCTTCCTAAACCATATAATTTACCTTCTTTTTCAAAAGGATGAAATGGATCAACTGTATATCCTTTATTTGGTTTAACCGTATCATGATGTGAATTCAATAATAAAGAAGGCTTGTTGCTATCAAAATGTAAATTAGTCGCCCAAATATTATTGATTAATCTTTCCGTTTTAATTTTTCGCGCCTGTAAAAATTCAATTAAAATAGCTGCAGTCTTATCCTCTTCCTTACTGAAAGATGGAATGGCTATTAATGATTTTAATACCTCAATGGCGGCCACTTGAAGCCCATTGATTAATTCATTATCTAGCGATAGGTTATTATTAATTGGCATTAGATTGTTATTGTAGTACCTGCTGTACCATTCATTAATTCAATTAGTTTTTCCGCCTTCCCAATGATGACCGATTGTACGCC
>JAURIP010000071.1 GCA_030832695.1 Sediminibacterium sp.
ATCAAAGGCATTTGCTAAAATTTCATGCAGGTTAGTACCCAACCAATCTTCTGAAAAAATTACCAGTATGATATTAGCGCATTTTAAAAAAATAGCACCAGCATTTGTTACCGTGAATGCTTTTGAACATCATGGAGGGGAACCCTATATTACACCCATTGATTCCCACGAATATCAAAGCGCGGCCAAAGCGATTGCTGCTACTTTTGGAAAGGACCCCATTCCAGTGCGTGGTGGTGGTAGTATTCCTATTTGTGCATTGTTTGAAAAGGAATTAAATGTTAAGATTGTATTTATGGGTTTTGGTTTAGACAGCGACAACTTGCATAGCCCAAATGAAAAATATGATATTGTCAATTTTTACAAAGGCATCGAAACCATTCCTTACTTTCATCAGTTTTTTGCAGAAAAAAAATCCTAAAACATGCGGGGGCAAGAAACCACAAAAAAAACAGAAAAGCAAAAAGTTAGATTAGACAAATACTTGTGGTGTATTCGTATTTTTAAAACTCGAAGTCAGGCAACAGAAGCCATTGATAAAGGGCGTGTTAAAATTAAAGGAGAACCAGTTAAAGCGTCACGCGCTGTGGTAGTAGGCGATGAATATGAAGCCAGAACCGAGCATAAAAACTGGGTCATTAAAGTAACCCAATTACTTGAAACGCGCATGGCCTACTTGGAAGCGATTAAATATTACAATGACCTCACGCCCATTGAGGAATTGGAACGTGTTAATCAAGTGGCATCTAGCTTTCATACCGGCAAGCGATTGAGTAAAATAGGCCGCCCTACCAAAAAAGACCGACGTGATTTAGGCGATCTTTTAGGATAATAAAGCTTTGAGAACGCACCATTAATAGAAAAAAATAGGCGTCTATTTTGTTTCTTTTATCTTTACATTATGACCATTGAAATTTTAACCGTTTTGCCAGAATTATTAACTAGCCCATTTGAGCATAGCATGATGAAGCGTGCACAGGAAAAAGGATTGCTTACTATTAAGTTACATACACTAAGAAAATGGGCAATCAATAAACATGGGCAGGTGGATGATTACCAATATGGCGGTGGCGCGGGTATGGTGATGATGTGCGAACCTTTGGCCAATGCTATTGACGAATTACAAGTAGAAGGTAAATTTGACGAAATCATTTTTATGACCCCCGATGGTAAAAAACTGGAGCAAAAAGATGCAAATACGCTTTCACTTAAAAATAGAATATTGATTATCTGCGGTCATTATAAAGGGATTGACCAACGCATTCGTGATTTGTATGTGACCCGAGAAATTTCCATTGGTGATTATGTATTAAGTGGTGGTGAGTTAGCCGCTGCCGTTTTGGTAGATGCAATAGGTCGTATTATACCTGGGGTATTAAATGATGAAACCTCCGCATTGACTGATTCTTTTCAAGATAATTTATTGGCGCCTCCTGTATTTTCAAGACCCCTAGATTTTAGAGGTTTACAAGTACCTCCAATTTTATTATCGGGTGATCCTAAAAAAATTGATGCTTGGAGACAGGAACAAGCACTTGAACGAACCCAACAACGCCGTCCCGATATTTTAGACCCTTCCTAACCACTTATAACGGATTAGTGCCTTTATACCTAATTCCAACTATTTTATACTAATTAAACACCATATTTACACCCTATATATAAACATGGGCAAACATCTTTTTTTTATACTCTTTGTTTTACTCAACTTGAATATTACAGTCGCCCAAAAAGTGACTGAGTACCAGCTGCAATTTCAAACAAGTATAAAGGCAAGTCAAGTACCCATAAAGATTGACGGTATTCTTGACGAAGCCGTATGGTCAAATACACAAGTAGCCAATAATTTTAAGAAAAAATACCCCAATGATATCGGTGAAGCTAAAAGTCAAACAGAAGTACGCTATACCTATGATGACAAAAACTTATATTTTGCATTTAAAGTTTATGATAGCGGCGCATTTATTACGCAAAGCTTAAAAAGAGACATCGGGCATGATGGAAATGATGGTATTGGAATTATATTAGACCCATTAAATTTGAAATCAAATGGTTTCTATTTTGTAGTAAGCGCTTTAAATGTTCAATCCGAAGATCAACTAACTGGCGATATGGGAGAAAAACCCGCTTGGAGCTGGGATACAAAATGGTTTTCAGCTACTAAAAATTATGGTAGTTATTGGATTGCCGAAATCATGATTCCTTTTAAATCTATTCGTTACAATCCCCAACAAAAAAAATGGGGTATTAACTTTTTACGAGTAGATGCAAAAAATAACGAATACTCTGCATGGACAAAAGTACCCGTGAATTTTCGATCCTATGATATTGGATATACAGGTATTTTAAATTGGGAGGGTGAAATCCCAACCACAAACAGTAACATTAATTTGCAACCCTATGCCACTGGGCAAGGGAATCATGATGTTGAAAATTCAAACCCCCTAAGAGCAAGTGCAAATGGAGGTTTTGACGCTAAAGTAGCAGTAAATTCATCCCTTAATTTAGACCTCACCATCAATCCCGATTTTTCGCAAGTGGAAGTGGACAAACAAGTAACTAACTTAACTAGGTTCAATATTTTTTTACCGGAGAGGCGTAATTTTTTCATGGAAAATTCGGATTTACTTTCCGACATTGGCATCCCCCCACTGCGTCCATTTTATTCGAGAAGTATTGGACTAGATAAGGACGGTAATAAAATTCCCATATTATTCGGTGCAAGGCTTTCAGGAAATTTAGCACCAGGAACAAGAATCGGTGCTATGAATATGCAAACAGGTAGGCAAGGAAATTATTCTCCAGAAAATTTTTCTGCTTTTACACTACAAAAAAGTATTTTAAAAAGATCCTTCATTAAAGGTTATTTTTTAAACAGGGAGAATTATATTTCATCTGCAGAACAAAAATTAAACCCATTAGATCGTTATGGACGAAACGGTGGATTGTCATTCTCTTATTCCAACCCATCTGGAAGTTTTACATCATGGAGTGCCTACCATAATTCTATAAAACCTGGTATTACCAACCTAAATGCTTATTACAATGTAGGTGCTAGCTATGACACACGTAATATTAGTATAGTTATGGATATTAGTAATGTAGATAAAAACTATTATACCGACATGGGATATGTTCAACGTATCAATAATTATGACGCTATTAATGATACTACTATTCGTGTAGGATTTAAACACCTTTTTTCAGAATTTAGTTACAAAATTTTACCTTCCTTAGGTAAAATTGGAAAAATTGAACTTCAATTACAAAATTATGGCGTCGTTAATCCAGACAATAGCTTAAACGAAAATAACTTAAGTCTCGGCTTTGAAATTGATTTTAAAAACGCATCTTTTTTTAAAATGAAATTAACAAATGATGAAATTCGTTTGTTATACCCTATCTCATTCACTAACGAAACTCCCTTACCAGCTACCCAGTATAATTTTTCAGCTTTCAATTTTTCCTATATGTCAGATATGCGTAAACTATTCAAATGGTTTACGGAATTGTCATTTGGACAATTTTATAATGGAACTGTACAAACCTATAGTGCAGGAATAACTGTGCAAAAACGCCCTAAGTTAAATGTAAGTATACGTGGCGAATTTAATAAAATTGAATTGCCAAAACCCTATGGAAGCAATAACTTGTTTTTAATTTCTCCTCGTATTGAATACAATTTTAGCACAAAATTATTTTGGACCACTTTCATACAATACAATACCCAAAGGAATAATTTTAACATCAATAGTCGTTTACAATACAGGTATAAGCCGATGAGCGATTTTTACTTAGTGTATACAGACAATTACTACACAGACCCTTTATTTAAAAATAAAAATAGGGCACTTATCTTTAAATTCAGTTATTGGCTTAATTTGTGATAATTAATTATACTTATGGATAATTCATTTTCCGTTTCTGGTCAATATGTTGACATTGTAGGCAAGCAAACTTATCCTGCAACTATTCAGGTGGAAAATGGCACCATTGTTTCAATCAGCCCTTGCGAAAATGCCCCCTTACAATATTTACTGCCGGGATTTATTGACAGCCACGTGCACATTGAAAGCAGTATGCTTATCCCAAGCTCCTTTGCTAGGTTGGCTGTTTTACATGGTACCATTGGCACCATCAGTGACCCACATGAAATTGCCAATGTTTGCGGGGTGGATGGCGTTCATTATATGATTGACAATGGAAAAAAAGTTCCTTTTCATTTTTTCTTTGGCGCACCAAGCTGTGTTCCTGCAACCTCATTTGAAACAGCAGGTGCGATTATTGATAGCGATCAAATAACTGAATTATTAGCTTCAGATGATATTTATTATTTGAGTGAGATGATGAACTTTCCCGGTGTTTTGTATCAAGATGATGAAGTGATGAAAAAAATTAGTGCTGCGCATCAAGCTGGGAAGCCTGTAGATGGACATGCGCCTGGGTTAAGAGGCGAAGAAGCAAAAAAATATATCGCAGCGGGTATCAGTACCGATCACGAATGCTTTACGATAGATGAGGCCCTAGATAAATTAGGGTTCGGTATGAAAATATTAATTAGAGAAGGAAGTGCAGCAAAAAATTTCGAGGCATTGTATCCACTATTGGATTCCCATACCAATAATATAATGCTATGTAGTGATGATAAGCACCCTGATAGTTTACTTGAAGGACATATCAATCAACTTTGTGCAAGGGCTATTGCCAATGGGATCGATAAGTTTAAGGTACTACAAGCTGCCTGTATTAATCCAGTGGAACATTATAAATTACCCACCGGTAAAATGCAAGTAGGTGATCCTGCTAACTTTATTATGGTGAATGATTTAATTTCCTTTGAAGTAGTCAGCACTTTTATTAATGGTTTGATGGTCGCTGAAAAAGGGAAATCATATATTGCAGCTATACCAGAAACCAGCATCAACCAATTCGATGCCCCGTTTATTTCAGCAGCACAATTGAAAATTGAAACCAAGGATTATCCAAATCAAAATGGACTCATTCCAGTAATTGAAGCTATTGACGGACAACTTATCACTAACTATATTTGGATGCCCTCTACTGAAAAAGAAAATTGTTTGATCTCAAACACCACAAACGATGTTTTAAAAATAGTCGTTTACAACCGATACAAAATTGCAGCCCCTAGTATTGCATTTATAAAAAATTTCGGATTTACCCACGGCGCGATTGCATCTACTGTAGCGCACGATAGTCATAATATTATTGCTGTTGGCGTTGACGATGAAAGTATAATGACCGCAATTAATAGTGTCATTCAAGAAAAAGGAGGGGTAAGCTGTGTCAATAAAACCGAGACAAAAATTCTAGCACTCCCTGTTGCAGGCTTAATGAGCACCGCTGACCCATATGAAGTAGCTGAGCAATACACCATCATTGATGCGATGTCAAAGGGTTTAGGCAGTAAATTAGCTTCTCCATTCATGACCCTTAGCTTTATGGCATTATTGGTCATTCCTCATCTTAAATTAAGTGATAAAGGCTTATTTGATGGAGATCAGTTTAAATTATTTTAAAATTGTCCTTAAGAACCATAGATTTGAAAAAAATTACTAGCCATGGTATATCATTTAAGTGAAAAACATAGTTTATTAAGTAATTGGATTGCTGAGTTAAGGGATGTGCAAATTCAAAAAGATCGGATGCGCTTTAGACGAAATATTGAACGCATTGGTGAAGTAATTGCCTATGAGATGAGCAAACACATGGCGCATAAGGTGGTGAATACCACAACGCCATTAGGGATACACGCCTCAAAAGTTTTAATGGAACAGCCTGTGATAGCCACTGTATTAAGAGCAGGATTACCCATGCATCAAGGCATGTTAAACTATTTCGATCAAGCAGATAATGCATTTATCTCGGCCTATCGAAAACATCATCCAGATGGTAGTTTTGAAATAAGTGTTGAATACTTGAGTTGCCCTGATTTAAATAATCGAATTCTAATTGTAGCCGACCCCATGTTAGCCACCGGCGCTTCCTTGGTTGAAACCATACAAGCTATTACAAAAACACAAAAACCAAAGGAAATTCATATTGCTGTAGCTATTGCAAGCAAAAAGGGAATTGAAACTGTACAAGCAGCACTTGGCATGGACACCTCAATTTGGTGTGGTGATATTGACGATGTTTTAAATGATAAAAGCTATATCGTACCAGGATTAGGTGACGCAGGCGATCTAGCTTATGGAACCAAAATGCAATCATAGCATCATTCTAAAGTAGTAGTTCGTATCTTTATTGCAAATTAAGCTACTTGCTCAAAGAACTCATTTTATCGGTTCGTGCCTATTTTTTAGCACATCAATTCATTCTGCAACATAAATTGTGGAAATGGATGATATTGCCGGGCATACTGTACACAGTCATGTTTATCATTGGCATGACCTACTTTGGTGATACCTCAAGTACTTTTATTGAATGGATTATTTTAAGAACTGGATTAAAAACTTGGTTAGATAGCATTAGTAGTGATTGGCTAGGATTTTTTATAACCATGGGAAGTTTCTGGCTTTGGTTTACTTTATTACTTTTTTACTTTGCCTTATTTAAATATCTTTTTTTAATGTTGTTTTCGCCCATGTTGTCCTATTTGCATTTAAGAATAGACGCGGCACAAAAAGAAATTCCTTTTGTTTTAGATAAAACCGTTTATAAAAAATTAATTACACGCGCAGTGATACTTAATCTTACCAATTTATTGTGGCAAACCGTATATCTAATACCCATTGTAATTGTATGTTCCGTTCCATTGGTTGGTTGGTTTACCCCCATCTTTACCATTTTGATGGAGTGTTATTTTTTAGGTTATAGCATGCTTGACTATGGATTAGCCACGGAGAAAAAAAATAAAATTGCTTCAGCCGACTATGTATCTAATCACAAGGGGCTTCCTATAGGTAATGGCATATTATTTTACATGCTTCACTTAGTCCCTATTATTGGTTGGATGGTCGCACCCTTTTATGCTTTAATAGCAGCACACCTGAATACACAACAAGTAAAAGACAATCAATAATGACATTAGGAAAAGTATATTTATTACCCATGCTACTTCATGAGGAAGGATTTGATAGTATGCCCAGTGATGTATTGTCTTGGATACAACAGTGTGACGCTTTTTTTGTTGAGAATGAAAAAACGGCCAGAAGGTATTTTAAAAAATTATGGAAGGAAATGGTTATTGACAATTATACATGGCATGCCATTCACAAAGTAGAAAATGAACAAATTCATGCATTTTCACAACTTTTAAAGCAGGGAAAAAATATAGGTATTTTATCTGAAGCAGGATGTGCGGGTATTGCGGATCCAGGTCAAATTTTAGTCGCGGCTGCGCAGGAATTAGGTGCTATAGTAAAACCTTACACTGGACCTTCTTCCTTATTATTAGCCTTAATG
>JAURIP010000158.1 GCA_030832695.1 Sediminibacterium sp.
CAATAAAGTGGAATACACATTTGCCACTGAAAAATTTATACCTTTTGAGGAGTTCAAAGCGATGAAAGCTGCAGGGCTTGAACCAGTTAAATCGATTGGCGCAGGCGGTTTTCATGCAAGAGGTTTTTTTGAAAAAGTAGTAGAGATAGATACCTGTTATTTACAATCTGAGCCCACGAATGAAATTAGAAAAACAGCAGTTCAGTTTGCCATAGAAAATGAAATGCCTTTTTATAATATCAAACAACATCAAGGCTGGCTTCGTAATATGTTTATCCGCAATACCACCAAAGGGGAGTGGATGGTGAATATCATTTTAGGATATGATGGCGGCGAAAAAAGAGAAGCCTTACTTAATTTGTTTTTGAAAAAATTTCCTCAAATCACTACGCTGTTATATACCATCAATGAAAAGCGCAATGATAGTATGCAGGATTTGGTGCCGCAAGTGTATTTCGGCAATGGTTATATTACAGAATCCTTAGAAAATTTTGATTTTAAAATAAGTCCTAAATCATTTTTCCAAACCAATTCAAAACAAGCGGAAAGCTTATATCAGGTTACGCGCAGCTTTGCTGAATTGACCGGTAAGGAAGTGGTGTATGATTTGTATTGTGGTACAGGTAGTATTGGTATTTTTTGCAGTCAAGAAGCTAAAAAAATTATTGGTGTTGAATTAGTGGCAGATGCCATTGAGGATGCAAAAGAAAATGCGCGCATTAATAACTTAACACAAACCGCATTTTTTGCAGGAGATGTTATTGACATATGTGATGATGCATTTTTTGATGCGCATGGCAAACCAGATGTCATTATTACCGATCCTCCACGCGCAGGTATGCACGATAAGTTAGTCAAAAAGTTATTAGAGATACAGGCACCGCTAATTGTTTATGTAAGTTGTAACCCTGCAACTCAGGCACGTGACTTATCTTTATTAGGTGAAAAATATACGGTAACAAAAATACAACCAGTGGATATGTTTCCGCATACCTTACATATTGAAAATGTAGTACAATTAAAAAGAACCGATTTATTATAAAATATATTACGAATGAATCAATTTAGGCCCACCCGATTTGAAGTATTACCTACCATCATTAAAAATTTATTAATTATTAATGGATTGGTTTTTTTAGCTCAAAATACATTTGGCGGCCCCATGAGTAGTTTTTCACTTGAAAACTATTTAGCATTACATGCATGGCAAAGCGAACTGTATCAACCATGGCAATTAGTTACCCATATGTTTTTACATGGTGACTTTGGCCATATTTTAGGAAACATGTTTGCCCTTTGGATGTTTGGTTCTATTCTTGAAAATGTATGGGGACCAAAACGCTTTTTATTATTTTATTTTTTATGTGGTTTGGGTGCAGCCGTCATACACCTGCTTATTTTATCCTATGAGTTTATACCCTTAAGCAATGAGTATCAAACTTTGTTAACCTTAAGTAAATCCAATTCGCCAGGCTTTGCGGATGCGGTATTAAAGTATGCACAAACACATCGTATTCCATTGTCACGCATATTAAGTGATAATAAAGTGAGTTTGTCTACACCGGGAATAGCACCTGAATTAATGGATTTAATCACTACTTATTATAATAAAACAATAAACACTGCCACCTTAGGGGCTAGTGGAGCTGTGTTTGGAATATTGATTGCATTTGTATATTTATTTCCTAATACCCATATTTATATTTATTTTCTATTTCCCATTAAAGCAAAATGGCTAGGTATTTTATATTTTGCTTTTGAATTATATAAAGCATTGGAAAATTCAGCAGGTGATAATGTAGCTAGATGGGCCCATGTGGGCGGTGCTATTGTTGGATTTGTATTGGTGTATTTATGGAAGAAAAAGGGGAACTCGTATTAATAATCGTTGATTAAATAAGCAGTATATGCAAGCAGGTTCAAATCAAAAACCATTATTAGGGGCAGACAATAATGCACTCGTTGCTTTATTGGCAGTCAATTTGGTGGCCTTTGTGCTTTTGGGATTTTTTAAAGTAATTTATTTTTTAGACGGCACCCCTATTGAATTATTTTATAAAAATATATTTCATTTATTTACCTTACCCACCAGCGGTGATCAATGGCTTACACAAGCATGGAGTTTGTTTACTTTTAATTGGATACATGATGGCTTTTGGGAATTATTTACCAATATGATTTGGTTAACTGTATTTGGATATGTGTTACAATTGAATCAATCCAATAAACATTTATTTCCTATATATTTTTACGCTGGTTTATTGGGGGGTCTTGCCTATATCGTTTTGTCCTTTGGCGTAGGATCAATTTTTATTCCCTTTCCATTAATGGGCGCGAGTATGAGTGTTAGTGCGTTAGCGGTTGCGACTACTTTAATAGCACCTCGGTTTAAACTTTTAGCCAATATTGGCAGTGGCATTCCGCTATGGATACTTAGCCTCCTTTATTTTACATTACAAATTGCAATACTTACGAAATACCCATTTGCGAATACCATAGTAGCAATAATTTCGGTTATCATGGGCCTTGTTTATGTGTTGTTATTAAAAAAGGGGGTTGATTTAGGAAAATGGATGCATAATTTATTACATTGGTTAAACAATAGAGCAGCACCAAAAACCAATGGCTAAAAAATCACGCATAAGACGCATCGGTAAAAAAATATTTTTAATATTACAGCTGCTACTGACCTTTTTATTTTTATATCCGTTATTTATAAAACCGCTTCCCTTCATTTGGATCAATGGTTTTTTAGGATTGCTCGCCCCTTATATTGT
This sequence comes from Sediminibacterium sp., assembly GCA_030832695.1. The sequence goes on from JAURIP010000158.1 coordinate 2,778, forward strand.
TATTGCACAACTATTATTATTTATTTTTTGGTTGTTGGCAAAACCTTGGCTATCGCTTATCCCTTTGCTTACATTGGTTATCGGTTGGGAAACCCTATTTTCCTTGTTGGCTTGGCACCCAGGTATGTCCATAGCACAAAAAAAGAAAGATAATATATGTCGTGTGATTAGCTGGAATGTCAAAGGGTTTAATGGTAATCAGGCTTCAAGCACTTTAAAATTACGTACACAGGATATCGCTTATTCCATTCAAAAATGGAATCCAGACATTATATGTATGCAGGAGTACAACACCAATGATCGGCCTAATGATATTGCCAATCACGCCACTTACTTCAATAAAAATTATCCCTATAATTATTTTTCCAAGGATATTCAGATTGCCGATAAATCTTATTTTTTAGGCTGTATTATTTTTTCAAAATATCCTATCATCAAAGCCCAGCGCATTGGTTATACCAATCAGGAATCTTTGATTTATGTTGATTTATTAAGAGGAGATGATACCATTCGTGTTTTTACAACGCACTTAGCATCCTACCGGTTTAAACAGAATGATTTTATCGCTTTAGCCACAACGGCAGAGGCCAACGCAATAGATATTAATGGTAAAAAAGGAGTCCTGCGAAAAATGCGTACTGCTTTTGTAGAACGTGCAGTGCAAGCACAAATGGTTAAAAAATATTTAGACGAAAGTCCCTATCCAACTATTATCACAGGCGACTTTAATGATGTACCGAGCTCCTATACGTACAAAACAATTAGGGGCAATTGGTCTGATTCTTTTTTAGAAAAGGGATTTGGCATTGGTGCATCTTATTTGGGTATTTCACCTACCCTTCGCATTGATTATATCTTATCTAATGCGTCTTGGAAAACAAAAGGCTGGGAATCATTGGACGAAAACCTAAGTGATCATCATATGATTATGGCCGACCTACAATTGATTAAGAATTAACCTTAATTATTTATTGAAAATAAAATATCTTTGAAGCAATACGCATTATGCCACTTAAGATATATAACTCACTCACACGTCAAAAGGAAGTTTTTGAACCATTAAATGCACCCAATGTGGGCATGTATGTTTGTGGACCTACTGTAAGTGGCGAAAGTCATTTAGGACATGCACGTCCGTTTATCACTTTTGATGTGGTGTATCGCTTTTTAATGCATCTAGGATATAAAGTGCGCTATGTCAGAAATATTACAGACGCAGGACATTTTGAAGAGGAAGGAAAAGTAGCTGATGATAAGATTGCTTCAAAAGCCATTTTAGAAAAATTAGAACCCATGGAGCTGGTGCAAAAGTACACGCACTTGTATCATTGGGCCATGGATCAATTTAATAATTTACCACCCAGCATTGAGCCTACTGCTACTGGACATATTATTGAACAAATAGAAATGATTAAAAAAATTATGCAGGATGGTTATGCATATGAAGCAAATGGCTCTGTTTATTTTGATGTATTAAAATACAATGAGGACTATTCTAAAAAAAATCAACCCTATGGTATTTTGAGTGGTCGTAATTTGGAAGACCAATTGGATACAACGCGTGAGTTAGATAATCAAGACGAGAAAAAAAATAAAGTTGATTTTGCTTTGTGGAAAAAAGCACCGGTCGAACATATCATGCGTTGGCAAAGCCCCTGGGGGGAAGGGTTTCCGGGTTGGCATATTGAATGTTCCGCAATGGCTACCAAGTATTTAGGTAAAAAGTTTGATATACATGGGGGTGGCATGGATTTACAATTTCCACACCATGAATGTGAGATAGCACAAAGTACGGTATGCAATCATGAAATTCCTGCACGTTATTGGATGCATAATAATATGATTACGATCAATGGTCGTAAAATGGGTAAGAGTTATAACAATGTAATTAAG
>JAURIP010000046.1 GCA_030832695.1 Sediminibacterium sp.
CCAACGATCGTAATGCTCCCATAGTGTAGAAAAACTAGCAGGGATCATGGTTTTGTATCTATTGTACATTCTTAACAATGCATACTCCTGTTTGCCAATAGTACAAAGCGCTTCAAAAACCCATCTGTCAAAAAAACAACTGGAGTAGGTTTTTTTAGTTAAAACAAATTCATAAATAGCATTCCACTTCGTTCGATCTGCTAATCCGGCATTTATTGCCATCGCGTTTGCACGATCATCCGGTTCATTCACCTGATCAGACATATAAAAATTGCCTTTCCAATATTTTTTATCAAAATCACTTTTTATACTATCCATTTTTAAATTAATGATAAGGGTGTCTGCTAAATTACCTGTCACCAAGGCCATTTTTTTTAGCGCGCCTAAATCGATGTACATAAAACATTTTTCAATAATGGCTATATCTTTATTTTCTTTACCCCAATCAAACCATTGATTTTTTTTACCGAACTTATAGGTATTAAATAAAAAGTTTTTAGTAGCTGGATATACCGTTTTGATGGAAGCAAGATCACCAGTTTGTAAATAATAATACCACAACCCATATTCTCCTAAAAATTCCAACTGTTGTCCGGGATAAAATTTAGGATCTAAAGGGCGTAAAACCAATTCCTTCGCTAGTTGATGCGCATTGGAATCAAACGCATAAAAACATTGATTTAACTCAGGGGTTCCGTCGCCCCAAAAGCCAACGCGCTCTCTATCAGGACAGTCATAAAACCAATCGCGCATGCACAAGTAAGCGGTTCTCGCTCCTTTATTCCAAAGAATATTATAATCATTATCGTTACACTCAAATGATCCTAGAAATTTAGTATCATAACCTGTTTCACGATATTGTACAGATTTAACCACTGCACCTGCTGGTATGGTATAAATAGCGCCTTCACCGCTCACCCAGTTTTTTGCCTCATAAGTTTCTGATTGCTTATTTGCAACAAAACTTTCGGTTTTGGTTAAATAAAGTACCAGTGGATTACTTGAATTTAAATGAATTGTTTTTCCTTCCGCATTTTCAATTTCTATCAAAGGTTGAAAATGACAATTATAAGGTAATTTTCCCACCAATTTCCAGGAAACTGTATCACTATGAGGAAGCGTTTTATTAAGTGAGACATAGTTTTTTAAACCATAGTCCTTAATCGCAGGATGTGAAAAATTTTGGCTTGTTTGCGAATACCCCGTTAAGCAAAAAAAAATAAATAAAAGATGCGCAAGGTTGGAAAATTTAAAAGACATAAATAATAATTTAGTTTATACCTGATATAAAATTGGATTGAGTGGCGTATCGACTACTTCTCCAATTTCTGCTCCAGGACACCAGGTATCCCAATCAGCTTGCTGATTTTTATTTTCAGGTGCTTTCAATTTAATATCCTTATCCATATAAATGATGGTCATCACTTTTCTCATTTGATTTGACTTATTAGGTCCAGCACGGTGATATAACCATCCTTTATGAAAGCTAACTTCACCTAAGTCAAAAGATTCAATGATATGTGGGAACCCCTTTTCTTTTAATTGCGCTTGTAAAAATGCTTGGCTATCATCACTAATTGCCTTATCCCTTCCTGAAGTTAATTGATTACTACCCGCACTAAATTCTAAGGGACCCCAATCCAATGGCGTTTCTTGTAAAGGCATCCAAGCAGTTATTGTTTTATCTGATTCCAAAGGCCAATAGTATTGATCAGCATGCCATGGGGTATGACCACCACTCGGTTCTTTATAAAGTGCTTGATCATGGTAAATTCTAACGCCAGAAACTTCTAATAAATTTGTAGCAATTTCAGCAAGTCGCTTACTAAACACAATTTCTTTCACTTGATCTGAATTCTTCCAGATGTTCATGATTTGTAAAAAGGCTTTACCATAAGTATCTCTATCTTCTATTGCTAATTGCTGGTTGTTTAATCGATTTACTTCCTCGGTAATAACCAAGTCCATATAAGCAATCACTTCAGCATTTAAAACTTGTTTTAATTTAATAAAACCATGCGTTCTGAAATAAATGATATTTTCATTAGATAACTGATAAGGCGTGTTCAAAAAATTTGAAACTGATTGGGGTATTTTGCTCATTACTTTAATTTTAAAAGTTGATTTGAATATTTGGATACCGCTTTTTAAATTGATCAACCCCACTTTGGGTGATTTTGGTATTCCAGCAATATAAAGTTTTTAAACTATTACTCAGATTTAATTTAGCTAATCCATTGTCTGAAACAGACGTACCGACAATATTTAAATAATTTAATTTTGTAAACTGATTCAGTAAACTGATTGCATCATCATTGAGCGAAGTATATGCTACATTAAGTTTAAGTATATTTTTGCAGCTACTTAAAGTAGCGATGCTATTGTTTGTAATTCTTGTATTCGCTAAATTCAACCAAACTAAATGACTATCAAGTATTGAAATTTTTTGTACCTGTACATCATTTAATAATGGAGCATTCATTGCACTTAAATCAAGATATCCAACTCCTTTGGCAATGGGATGTACAATTAAACCTAACTGCTTTAAGGAATTAATTTTATTTGAATCAACTAAAAATGTTTGTGGTAAAGATAGCGTAGGGAATACTGGAGCTATTTTACTAGCGATTAGATTTTTTACAGTATCATTCAATAAAGCAACCCCTAATTTATCATTTATAGATGCACCATGTTGCACCCACCAATAGATTAAATTAATTTCCTTGTTATTGAGTTGGGGTTTTCCCTTGGGTGGCATGTGTTTGTCACTGGCTGGATCCAACAGCATACGTTGAATTATTAAGCTTTCCTGTGCATTAAAAGCAGTGATTGCCGGTCCTTTTTTACCTCCTTTTAAAATTAAATCAATGGAGGTGAGTTGCAAATTGCCTTTTTTCTTTTCACTATTATGACACTGAATACATTTCGCATCTAATAAAGGATAAATTAATCCCTCATACATGTTCACTTGTGCTTGTTTTTCTGGCGGCAATGCGGAAACGCTATCTATAGAAAGTGCTTTTTTAACTCCCTTATTACCGGCTGACAAATCCAGGGCCAAATAGTCAGCACCATGCGTTATACTGCCACCAAAGTGGCCTACTAAAAAGAGAACAAGTATAATTATTCCCCAAAGTGATTTATTTAGTTGATTAAAATAGGAAAGCGCGTGAAAATATTTTTTTACAATCACTAACACAAAACAAAAGAGGCAAAGTATCCAACCTGCATATTGATGATTATTTAATAATTTTTCATCATAACCACCATCTAATGATAATAACCAACCCATTACTGCAGCAACGATAGCAAAAATAGTTCCAAGAAAGATTCCAATAAAAATTGCTTGGTCAAATTTAGTTTTACTTTTTAATTGGATTAACTCAAGTATAAACGTAAAAATTAAAATCCCAATGGGCAAGTGCAGGACTAAAGGATGGAAATGTCCAATGAATTCAGTTATCATGCAATTAAATTATGTATCACATTCCCTGACACATCGGTAAGACGGTAGCGTCGGCCCTGCGTTTTGAAAATAAATTTCTCGTGATCAATACCAAGTAAATGCATTAATGTGGCTTGAAAATCATGCACATGCACTTTATCATTGACTACATTATGTGCAAAATCGTCCGTCTCGCCATAAACTAATCCTGGCTTAACGCCACCACCTGCCATCCAAATTGAATAAGCACCAGGATGATGATCGCGACCAAAACCTTCGGGCGTTAATTTACCTTGACTAAAACTGGTACGACCAAATTCACCACCCCAAATCACCAACGTATCATCTAATAATCCTCTTTGTTTTAAATCTTTTACCAATGCCGCTGATGCTTGATCGGTTTGTTTGGTGGCTCTTTTAATTCCTGAGGCAAGGGCACCATGGTGATCCCAACCTAAATGATATAGTTGAATAAAACGAACGTCTTTTTCAGCCAAACGTCTTGCCATAATACAATTATGCGCAAAACTTCCTGGAACTAATACATCATCGCCATACATATCTAAAATATGCTTTGGCTCGTTGGATAAATCGGCAATATCTGGAATGGCCAATTGCATACGGTAAGCCATTTCAGCTTGATTAATTTGACTTTCAATTTCAAGATCATGCAAATTTTCATTTTGTAATTCATTGAAATTTTTAATAAAATCAAGTGCGCGACGACGATCCATTCGATCAATACCATCAGGTGTATTCAAATATAAAATAGGATCCTTGCCAGTCATAAATTGTACCCCTTGATGATGGGAAGGTAAAAAACCACTGCTCCAAGCCGCACTTGAAATTGGCTGATCCCCTCCTCCTTTTGATAGCATGACAATAAAGGAAGGTAAATTTTCATTCATACTACCCAAACCATAGCTCAACCATGATCCCATACAAGGACGGCCACTTAATTGATTTCCTGTTTGTGTGAAAATAACAGCAGGTTCATGATTAATTTGATCCGTAACCATAGATCTAACAACACACAAATCATCAATCATAGATGCGGTATGTGGAATTAAATCTGAAACATAGGTTCCATTTTTACCAAATTGATTAAAATTAGCTGCAGGCTTGGCGAGTGGAAAGGAATATTGATTGTTCACCATCCCAGAAATTCTATTTTTACCCATTACAGAAGCAGGTATTTCCTGACCATGCATTTCGTATAATTTGGGTTTATAATCGAATAATTCCATTTGTGAAGGACCCCCACTTTGAAATAAATAAATTACCCGCTTTGCTTTTGGTAAAAAATGAGGTGACCCTAATGGAATATTTTGTTCTTCTAAAATTTGTGAAATTATTTTTTGTGAAGGCTTGCTATTACATCCCAACAAAGACCCAAGCGCTATACCGCCTAAGCCTAAAGCAGAGCCGCGTAAAAAATCGCGTCTATTTTGTTGGTACTTTATTTTTAAATATTCGTGCATACCCATTATTTTCTTGTTAAAAATTCATCCGTATTCATTAGTGCCATTGCGATAGAAGCAAAACTTGCCAATTCTATGTTATTTGTTATTGTAGGTTTCATGTAACCTATCTTAATTAATTTATTCGCTTTATCAGGATGCAATGTAAATTGGGCCCTTTCGGTTGTATACATTTTATCTAATAAATTTAATTCTTTAAGGTTCGGATATCTTCCAGTTATAATAAAAAAACCAAAATTTAATTTATCCTTTAATACCAAGCCTGCTTCATTCATCATCCTTAATGCAATATGCATGGAAGCTTCAATCATTTGAGGATTATTTAAAATAGCCAAAGACTGCATAGGTGAACTAGAAGCACTTCGTTTTACAGTACAAACGGTCCTATCGGCAGCATCAAAAATTTGTAAAAATGGAACTACGCTGGTTCGCTTTCGGATGGTATAAATACTTTTTCTATACAATCCTTCCCCTTCCGTTTGCAGATATTGATACCTCCATATTTTATCACTTAACTGTTCCCATAAATTATCAGGTTGATAAGGATAAACACTAGGGCCGCCAATTTTTTGGACTAATAAATTACTCACAGCTAAAGCGTTATCACGAATCATTTCAGCAGGATATCTGTAACGTGGACTACGACTTAAATAAATATTTTGGGGATCTTTTTTAACTATAACAGCATCGTTCAAAGATGATTGCTTATAAACAGCGCTCATAAATATTAGCTTTTGAAGTGCTTTGGTATTCCAACCATTTTCACGATACCAAACAGCTAAATAATCTAATAAAGCTGGATGTGTAGGCATGGCGCCTTGGTTACCAAAATCGTCAGAAGTTTTTACAAATCCATTGCCAAAAATCATTTGCCAGATTCTGTTAACCGCGACCCTACTGGTTAAAGGATGATTGGGCATAAATAACCACTGTGCCAATCCGTACCTATTTTTTGGCAAATGATCGGGATAGGGTAAAATTGCATTAGGTGTATTTGGAAATACTTGAGTAGTAGGGTCAGTATACAATCCCCTATTTAAAACATAGGTAGGGCGGGGCTTTGGCAAATCCCCCATCACCATTACTTCTTGCACAGAATCATATAAATCTGCTAATTGCTTACGCGCATCATATAATAATGGATTTAGCTTTGCAAAATCTTCTTTTTCACCTTTTAATGGGAATTGTTTTTGCTGAAATAAAAATTTTGCTTGGGGTTGATTCAACGTATTACTGAATAAATAAAATTCATCTACTTCCCCTTTAGGCATTGACCTATCCAATGTTCTTAGACCGAAAACCAAACCAGGTTTTACATATAATTTATGTATACTAGGGTATGATTTTATATGTTTAACCAAATGATCATATTCTATTTGATTTGTTTGCTTTTCCCCATTGACAAATAATTCTACACCATTTGCTTTACTATTACCATTATAACTGATAGCTATATGATACCACTGATTTGTTTTTAACCGTAGGGGAGATAAAACACTAATTGCATCATGCGGAAAATTATGTATTACCCTAAAATTTAATTGGTTATTTTTTAATACTAAATCAAAACCTTGATAACCATACCTATGATAATCCGACTTATGAAAAACAGTTGCTAAGGGATAATTTTCAGGTACTTTTAACCAAAGACTAAATGAAAATGGCTGGTACCTTTCAAAATTTCCAATTTTTTCAGGCGGAAAAGCAACTATGGTCTCGTCATTATATTTTAATGATTGGCCACTAATGCCTTGTCCAAATTCAGCATTTCTATAATTTGCATTTATAGATGGGTCAGCTTCATTAATAAAAAATGTACGCTTAGGATCCTTTTGATTTGTTTTATCAAAGCTTAACTTAGCCAGCACCATTTTTTGAAGAGATGTTTCAATATTTTTATCCCCTTGTGCAATAGCGGCTTTCGTTGCTTTATCCTGATCTAATTTATAATCGGTTTCTAGTTGATTGATATATTTTTTAAAATTTTGGATTTTTAGTTCCTCTTCTTTTTTTGTGAGCAACAAAGTAGGTCCAGCTACCATGTCATCACTGCCATAATTAGGCCCGCCTTTTTCAAAAGTGCTATTAAAAAATGCAAATAAGGAATAATAATCTTTTTGACTCACAGGATCATATTTGTGATCATGACACTTAGCACAACCTAATGTTGTTGCCATTAAAGAAGCGCCCAATGTATTTGTGCGATCAGTTACATATTCCACTCTAAACTCTTCTTCTATGATACCCGCCTCTGAATTTTGTTTGTGATTACGATTAAAACCAGTAGCTAAAACTTGCTCCTGTGTTGGATTTGGCAGTAAATCACCAGCAAGCTGCCATGTTATAAATTTATCAAAGGGTAAATTTTTATTGTAAGCATTAATTACCCATGTACGCCAAGGACTTTGATCATAATGTTTATCATCAAGATAGCCATAACTATCAGCAAATCTTGAAACATCTAACCAATACTCAGACATTCGTTCACCATAATGTTCACTTGCTAAAAAACGATCTACTAAATTTTCATACGCTTTTGAATTATTGTCTGAAACAAAATCATTGATTTCTTTAACCGTCGGACTAATGCCTCGTATATCAAAACTTAGTCGACGAATTAAAGTTAGTTTATCTGCTTGTGGTGCAGGTTTTAAATCTTGTTCTTCTAACTTTTTATAAATAAATGGATCGACAGCATTATTTATTTTCCAATTTGGATTTAAAATGTCAGGGATAGCTGCTTTTTCCGGAGCGACATAAGCCCAATGTGTTTTATATTTTGCACCTTGTTCAACCCATTTTATAAGTACCGCTTTTTCATAGGGCGTTAAAACAAGATTAGATTCAGGGGTAGGCATTCGAACATGTGGATCATCACTTAGTATGCGACGTACCAAATCGCTTTTGGCAATACTGCCTGGTTTAATTGCCTTATAGCCATCTTCCCCCTTGTGGTCGTATGCAATATCACTAATATCTAATCTTAAGTTTGCTTTTTGTTTTTTTGAATCAGGTCCATGACAGGCAAAACACTTATCTGATAAAATTTGTTTTACCTGGAAATTATAATCAATTTCATCTGGCAATTGTGCTATTTGATTTTGCACGTCTACAGGTATATTAATTTTTTCACAAGAAGTAAAAATTAATACTAAAACAATGGCAAAAAGGCGACAATTTCTTTTTTTCATGAAAAGTAAATACGTGTATTAAAGATAAAGAATAAAATTAATGTATAGCACTGGCCAAAAAAGGTAAAATTAGTTTTTACCATAAAAATATTCATCAAAGTTGTTGATTATCATTGTATTACGTAAAATACCAAAAGCGAGATTTAATCCTTTTAAGGATATTGAATAAACCCCAGACTTAGATAACTTAAAGCACTTTATATTTGGATTAGAAAAAATAGAGATACATAAAATCATTATTTTTATAAAATTTTTAAAAATGCAATTTATTAAATTGAAATACTTGATCATCGCCATATTTTTTTCCTCTGCGATGTATGGTCAAAATTTTTATGTGTCAAAAAAAGGGAATGATAAAAATAATGGAAGTATTGAAAGTCCAGTAGCAAGTTTAACGGCAGCACAAAAATTGGTAAGAAATTATAAAGCAAAAAATACAAAAGGGATCACTGTAAATATTGCACCTGGTCAATATAATTTAACAAGCACTTTTGTTTTAAACGAACAAGACAGCGGTCAAGCTGGAAAAGAAATTACTTGGCAAGCAGACAAAACTGGTACCGTAACTATTACAGGAGGCAAAAATATTCAACCAAGTGCATTTAGTATAATTAAAGATGCTTCAATAATCAAAAGGTTAAATGAAAATGCTGCTGGGCATGTGTTACAGGTGCATTTACCTAATATTGGAATAACTGATTTTGGATCACACAAGCAATTTGGACATACCATTGCAGTTACGCCTGCTCCATTACAATTATTTTTTAATGGTGATCCAATGACACTTGCTAGATACCCAAATAAGGGATATATCAAAATGGGAAAAGTAATTGATAAGGGATCGGTTCCAAGAATGTTAGACAAATCTAACAGAGGCGGAAAATTTGAATATACAGATGCGCGACACGCAAAATGGCAGGGACAAGAGGATATATGGTTAAGTGGTACTTTCAATTATGGCTATGCCGATGATTATATAAATGTAAAGTCAATTGATACTGTGCAAAAAACAGTTCAGTTAGCAATGCCCCATTTGTATGGAATAGCAAGCGGCAGAGATTTTCAG
>JAURIP010000111.1 GCA_030832695.1 Sediminibacterium sp.
ATTCTTTATAATTCTTTTTCCTTTCTGTTGCTGGCAGTTTTGATGGAAGTTCCCTTGTAAATTCTTTAAATCCTGTTGGCTTGCCCATATGCTTTATTCCAATAATTAAGTCAATGAATGTTTTTGATGATGATTATTTTGAAGCGACTGCTTTTTGTTTTTTCAATTGCAATACTTTTTTATAATCACGCGGAAATATTTTTATAAATTGCTTTAATTGGTTTTCAAAATCAGCTAAAATAAATTTTGCAACGGAACTATCAGTTTTGTCGAAATGTTGTTGGAGTAAATTTTGTAAAACTGGAATATCATCGCCAGTTACAGGATCTAAATCAACCATTTCCGCATTGCACATCGCGGCAAAATTATTTTGAACATTATATATATATGCAATACCGCCACTCATACCTGCGGCAAAGTTTCGACCGGTAGGTCCAAGGATAACCGCAGTGCCACCAGTCATATATTCACAACCATGATCACCTACGCCTTCGACCACCACTTGCGCGCCTGAATTTCGCACAGCAAATCGTTCACCTGCTTTACCTCTAATAAAGGCAATCCCACTGGTAGCGCCATATAAGGCAACATTACCAATGATGATATTTTCTTCAGGAACAAAGGTTGCTTTTTTATCTGGATATACTATTAATTGCGCACCACTCAGTCCTTTGCCAAAATAGTCGTTTGCGTCACCTTCTAATTCTAATGTAACCCCTCTGGTATTGAAGGCGCCAAAGCTTTGGCCTGCTGTTCCTTGAAATTTAAAATGAATCGTATCCTCAGGTAAGCCAATGCCTTTATACACTTTGGTTATTTCATTAGAAACAATAGTGCCAGTGGTACGATCGGTATTTTTTATGGGGAAGTGGGCGCTTACTTTAGTTTGGTTGTCAATGGCTGGTTGTGCAACTGCTAATAATTTCCAATCTAAAACATCGGACATTAAATGATCTTGTACTTCGGTTTGGTATAAGCTGACCCCGTCTTCTGCAGGTGCTTTATACAAAACATCACTTAAATCTAAGTTTTTATATTTCCAATGATTTATATTTTCACGCATGGTTAAAGCATCCACTTGTCCCACCATTTCGTTAATTGTTCTATATCCGAGCTCAGCCATAATTTCACGAAGTTCTTCTGTTATAAATTCAAAGAAACGAACAACGTGATCAGGATCACCTTTAAAGCGTTTGCGTAATTCAGGATCCTGTGTAGCAACCCCAACAGGACAGGTATTCATATGACATTTACGCATCATGATACAACCTTCCACAATTAATGCAGCAGTAGCAACACCCCATTCTTCTGCGCCTAATAATGTTGCTATAGCAATATCTCTTGCAGTTTTCATTTGGCCATCGGCTTGCACTACCACACGACTACGTAATTTATTTTTTACTAAAGTTTGGTGTGTTTCAGCCAAACCTAATTCCCATGGAAGTCCTGCATGTTTAATGGAGCTCAATGGGGAGGCACCTGTACCGCCATCAAAACCTGCAATTAAAACCACATCTGCTTTTGCTTTGGTCACTCCAGCGGCAATGGTTCCAACACCTGCTTTACTTACTAACTTTACATTAATACGTGCTGCGCGGTTTGCATTTTTTAAATCAAAAATTAATTGCGATAAATCTTCAATCGAATATATATCATGGTGGGGTGGTGGTGAAATTAAACCTACACCTGGAGTTGCATATCTTGTTTTGCCAATCCAATCATCTACCTTGTCACCTGATAATTGTCCGCCTTCACCAGGTTTTGCACCCTGTGCCATTTTTATTTGTAATTCATCCGCTTCGGATAAATAATAACTCGTTACACCAAAACGCGCACTTGCTACTTGTTTAATTGCACTACGCATGGAATCACCATTGGGTAATTTTTCATATCTTATTTCATCTTCACCGCCTTCACCCGTATTGCTTTTACCACCCAAACGATTCATTGCAATTGCAAGGGTTGTATGTGCTTCCCATGAGATAGAACCAAAGGACATTGCGCCAGTAGCGAATCTTTTATAAATTCCTGATGCGGGTTCCACCTCATCAATGGATATGGATGGTCTTGTAGGTTTAAAGTCAAACAAGCTTCTTAATGTGCAAGCTTTGTCCGTTTGATCATTCACTGATTTGGAATATTTTTTAAATGTTGCGTAGTCATTCGTTTTAGTGGAATGCTGCAACAAATGAATGGTTTGTGGATTGAATAAATGAAATTCACCACGACGTTTCCATTGGTATACGCCACCTTCTGCTAATCGATCCACTGGGGATGATTTTTTTGCAAATGCCAAATCATGTTTTGCTAAAATTTCTTTTGCAATTTCATCTAAGCCCATGCCGTTAATACGGGAAGTGGCACCTGTAAAATGTTTATTAACTACGTCTTTATTAATTCCAATGATTTCAAAGATTTGTGCGCCTTGATAGGATTGCAAAGTAGAGATTCCCATTTTTGAAAACACTTTGTATAATCCTTCATTCACTGCCTTGATATAATTCTTCTTTAATTTTTCTGAATCATAATCGGATTTGATTTTATCAAACAATTTCATGTCTCGAATCGTTGATAAAGCCATGTAGGGATTAATAGCAGTGGCACCAAAGCCAATTAAGCATGCGTAATGGTGTACTTCCCATACATCGCCTGCTTCAACAATAATTCCCACTTTACCCCTCAAGCCTTTTCTAATCAAATGATGATGTACACTTGCACAAGCTAGTAATGTAGGAATTGCAGCATGTTCAGAATCAATGGCACGATCCGTGAGTACAATAACTTCAAAGCCATCCTCCACTGCATCCACTGCATAACGACACAAACGATCAAGACCTCTTTTTAAAGAACCTTCTTTTCTATCTGCTCTAAAATAACATTGTAAAGTTTTTGCCTGGAATACACCGGTATCAATACTTCTAATTTTTTCTAGTTCGTGGTTATTTAAAATAGGGTGTTTTAATGCAAGGCAATGGCTTGCCATTGGATCCTCTGTTAATAAATTCCCTTGACTTCCAACAAAACTTGCCAAGGACATCACCATTCTTTCCCGAATTGGATCAATAGGGGGATTGGTTACTTGCGCAAATAATTGTTTAAAATAACTTGTTATATGTTGTGGTTGATCACTTAAAACGGCCAAGGGCGTATCCGTGCCCATTGAACCAATGGGCTCTTTGCCATCTAATGCCATGGGCATAATTATATTTTCCAAATCTTCCTTGCTATAACCAAATGCTTTTTGATATTTAAAAATTTGATCATGCTCCAAATGTGTAAATTGAATACGCGGTTCAGGAAGCTCTTCTAATGTTATTTTATATTTATTCAACCAATCTCCATAAGGTTGTTGTGCGCAAATATTTTGTTTTAAATCAGTATCACTGATAATTTTTCCAGCTTCCATGTCCACCACAAACATTTTTCCTGGTTGTAGTCGACCCTTTTCAATAATGATAGCAGGGTCAATAGGTAAGGCTCCTGTTTCTGATGCCATGATCACACGATCATCATTGGTTACACAATATCTGGAAGGTCTTAAACCATTGCGATCCAATGTTGCGCCAATTATTTTCCCATTGGTGAATGAAATAGATGCAGGTCCATCCCATGGTTCCATAAATGCTGCATGAAATTCATAAAATGCTTTTTTAACAGGATCCATTAACTCATTTCCGTCCCATGCTTCTGGAATCAACATCATCATAACATGTGGTAATGAACGACCAGATAAAGTTAAAAGTTCAATGACATTATCCAAACAAGCCGAATCGGATTGTCCTGCAGTAACAATAGGCAAAATCATATCTAATTCCTCCTTGCTGAAATAAGGTGAAAAGAAACTGTTTTCGCTAGATCGTAACCAATTTAAATTTCCTTGTAAAGTATTGATCTCCCCATTATGTGCAATGTATCGGAAAGGTTGTGCTAATTTCCATGAAGGAAAAGTATTTGTTGCAAAACGAGAATGTACCAAGCCAAAAGCCGATACAACGCGCTTATTACTCAAGTCAGGAAAGTATTCCCTTACTTGATGACTGGTTAATTGGCCTTTGTAAATAATTACTCTTTGCGAAAGCGAAGCCATATAAAAACCAATTGCTTCCTTTTTAATAGAGTTATTGATGGTATGTGACGCGTAATTTTTTAAAACAAATAATTTGCGTTCAAAATCTTCCGGGTCGGTAATGTTATCAGGTTTTTTTAAAAAAACTTGTTCCATGATCGGCTCAACAGATAATGCAGAAGGGCCAATCGTACTTTTGTTTACTGGCACAGTTCGATAGCCAATTACTTCGATGCCCAATTTTTCTGCAGCGCGCGCAAATATTTCTTGACATTCTTCCTTCATTCCTTTTTCAGAAGGGAAAAATATAAATCCAACACCATATTCATTAATGTCGGGTAAGTGAATTCCTTTGTTTAATAATTCATCAAAGAAGAATTCATGTGGAATTTGAATCATAATACCTGCACCATCACCTGTATTAATTTCACATCCACAAGCCCCGCGATGTTCCATGTTTTCTAAAATAGTTAGTGCATCAGCTACATTCTGATGTGCTTTGATTCCTTTGATATGGGCAACAAATCCTATACCACAAGCGTCGTGTTCAAAAGCAGGATCATACAATCCTAAGTTTTCATTTTTCGTCATTTCCAACCAATTAGTTAAAGGATAATTTAAACCGGGTAGCGATTCGTGGAAAATTACGAAATAATGAGGATTTTTTATAGGGGAAGTGCAATAAATTTACGCACCATTAATAACGAACGTTCGCATTTGTGGTTAATTCATTTTAACTTATATTAATTCATAATATTATAAGTTAAACAGTATCGATCCTGACATTATTACTGAGGTCGGATTTTTGATACTTCTTGTTTTTCTCAAAAATGCCATAAAGCGAACTGCCAGAGCCTGACATGCTAGCGTAAACAGCCCCTTGTTGGTAAAGGTCGTTTTTTAATGCGCCAATGATGGGGTGTGCTTGAATAACGGGTGCTTCGAAATCATTCATCAATTCCTGCTTCCAGGTGGAGATAGGTTGTTGTATGATAGCGGCAATTAGTTTATCCTTTTTGCAGGGCATTATTTGTTGAAAAGCCCAAGGGGTTGCAATGTGAATGCCCGGATGTAAAAGTACAATGCTGTAATTGGATAAGTTGCATTCAATAGGAGAGAGTAGCTCTCCCTTTCCTGTTGCATGACATGGGGTGTCGTATAAAAAATAAGGACAATCACTTCCTAATTTTTCAGCATATAGCATGAGTTGTTCCAGACTTAAACCAATTTGGAATAAGGCATTTAAAATTTTCAATGCAAATGTGCCATCACTTGAGCCTCCGCCTAATCCTGCACCCATCGGGATTATTTTATACAAATGCATTTGTATTTCAGGAAGCGAAGGGAAATCGGCTTTCAATAAATGGTATGCTTTTAGGCATAAGTTATTATTGGTATCGCCAGGAATTGCCAATCCTGAATTTGAAAAGCTAGTTGCATCATTCGTTTTCGCAGGTGTTATTTCTAGAATATCTTTTAAGGCAACTGGATAAAAAACAGTTTCTAATTCATGAAAGCCATCTGCTCTTTTAGCGACTATGGACAAGC
>JAURIP010000268.1 GCA_030832695.1 Sediminibacterium sp.
AATCGTATTGCTAAAGGTACTTATCAAGTGGATGGCGTTGCATACCATGCTGCATTGAATAATAATGGACAATCATTACATGGTGGTTTGAAAGGTTTTGATAAGGTAGTATGGACGGCCACTCCATTAGCAGGCGATAGTAGTATTCAATTAAATTATGAAAGCAAGGATGGAGAGGAAGGTTATCCAGGAAATTTAAAAGTACAGGTGGTATATACCTTAACAGCAGATAATGGAATTCAAATAGATTATACTGCAACAACAGATAAAACCACTGTGATTAATTTAACCAATCACGCTTATTTTAATTTATCTGCAGGAAAGTCACTTACGATCAAAGATCATATTTTACAAATAAATGCCAATCAATATACACCTGTGGATGCAGTGCTTATTCCAACAGGGGAATCATTGGATGTAAAAAGTACGCCAATGGATTTTACACAGGCCAAGCGTATTGGAGATGATTTAGATAAAGTGGAAGGGGGCTATGACCATAATTGGATATTAAACAAAGCAGAAGGTTTACAAGAAGTGGCTAATGTATATGATCCTTTATCTGGTCGGACTTTAACTGTATTTACGACAGAGCCAGGTTTACAATTTTATTCAGGTAATTTTTTAGATGGCACATTAACACACACTAAAAATGGTATCCAATATATTAAACATGGAGCATTAACATTGGAAACACAACATTATCCTGATGCGCCCAATCAAGCAAAATTTCCAACTACTTTATTAAAACCAGGAGAAACTTATAAGCATACCACTATTTATAAGTTCGCAACAAAATAAAAAAACCAAACAATCGATTACCTATGAATTACCAATTAAGCACATTAGATTATATAGTATTTCTAGTTTATTTTGTTTTGATCCTATCTTATGGATATTACATTTATAAAAAAAGACAAACCAAAGAACAGGATTCAAAAGCATTCTTTTTAGCAGAAGGATCCTTAACCTGGTGGGCGATTGGTGCATCTCTTATTGCCTCTAATATTTCTGCTGAACAATTTATAGGAATGAGTGGTAATGGATATTTTGTAGGTATTGCAGTATCTGCCTATGAGTGGATTGCCGCATTGGGCTTGGTGATAATTGCGGTATGGTTTATGCCTATTTATTTAAAAAATAAGATTTATACCATGCCTCAGTTTTTACAAATGAGGTATAATGAAACAGTATCCTTAATCATGGCCATTTTCTGGTTGTTTTTATATGTATTTGTGAATTTAACTTCTATTTTATATTTAGGTGCTACTGCTATCAATGGATTATTGCCGGGTCAAAATCATTTACATGAAATTATTGTTTGCTTAGCCATCTTTGCCGTGTTTATTACATTGGGAGGAATGAAAGTAATTGGATATACGGATGTAATTCAAGTAACGGTTTTAATTGTTGGCGGATTGGCTACAACGTATATGGCATTATCCATGGTGAGCGAAAAATTTGGCATGGGCGGTGGAATTATCTCTGGATTTACAACATTAATGCAACAAGCGCCCGACCATTTTCACATGGTGATGGACAAACCTAATGGGGCGTCCTCGCAGGAATATATTGACAAGTATATGATTCTTCCAGGTATTGCGATGTATGCTGCAGGCCAATGGATTTTGAATTTAAATTATTGGGGATGTAATCAATATATTACACAACGTGCATTAGGTGCTGATTTACCCACTGCGCGTAAAGGAATATTATTCGCGGCCTTATTAAAACTATTAATGCCTGTCATTGTCATGTTACCAGGTATCGCAGCGTATGTACTTCACAAAAATGGACATTTAGATCATTTAGTAGGTGGAATGGATGGTGCATACTCTGCAGTATTAGCTTTTTTACCTACTGGAATCAAAGGTTTATCATTAGCAGCACTTACGGCTGCCATTGTTGCCTCATTAGCAGGTAAATCAAACAGCATTAGTACCATTTTCACTTTAGATATTTATAAAAAATATTTTGCTAAGGAAGCAAGCGAGGAAAAATTAGTGTGGATGGGAAGATGGGTAGTTATTTGTGCTATGTGTATTAGTGTACTATTCACTTGGGATGATATTTTAGGCATTGGAGGTGCGGGTGGATTTACATTTATCCAAAAATATACAGGCTTTATAAGCCCAGGTGTATTGGTAGTATTTGTATTAGGTATGTTTTGGAAGCGTACCACAGGTACTGCAGCCATAGTGGGTATATTAGGTGGTTTTATTTTATCCTTATTCTATAATGAATTTGCGCCGATGGTATTTGGCAATGAAACATTCTATTATACTGCTTATCCGAATAGTGCTGGTGTATATAAAATTCCATTTTTAGTGGCGATGGGTATCGCGGGAATCATAACAGCAATATTAATGGTAGTGATTACATTATTTGGACCAAAAGTAAATCCAAAAGCGTTTGTTTCTGATAAGTCAATGTACAAAGTAGACAATACAACATTGGTTTTAATTGTTTCAATATTGATGATTTTATCAGCCTTGTATATTAAGTTCTGGTAACTTCATTGGAGTCATCATATTTGTAATATATAACTAGGATTATACCACAGATAAAAAAGCCCTTCTCCGAAATTTCGGAGAAGGGCTTTTTGCTATACTTCTTTTGCTTTAATCGATTTACTTTAATTGATTCACTGCAATTATTAAACTAGCGCTGTAAATGGTTTAATACCAAGAGCCGTTAATTATTTTATCGCCGTTTGCATTATTTTTTGCATTTCTTCTTTTTTCATTTCTGCTATGAATGAAAGCAGTCACAAACATTAATGGTAAAAAGATAAATGTTAAAGGAGGAATCCCCAACATGCTAATCCATTTACCACCAAAGTGACGACGCATTGGACGGCGTAAACGTTCAGCGATTAAATACATAGCCGGCACAATAAACAAGGTCATGAAAAAGGCGAAGATCAATCCAAAGATCAAAGTCCAACTTAATGGCTTCCAGAAGGAAACGCTATCTCCACCAAAAAAGATATGTGGATTTAATTCACTAAACAAAGTCAC
>JAURIP010000253.1 GCA_030832695.1 Sediminibacterium sp.
ACTTTCTCAAATTGATGGACTCTATTCAAACCCCTTACTTCTTTTCCAAAACTCCCCGCCTCTCTTCTAAAACACGGTGAGTATGCGGTCATTTTTATAGGCAAATCCGACTCCTTTAAAATGGTATCTCTAAAAATATTCGTTACCGGAACCTCAGCAGTAGGTATTAAATAAAAATTATCGGCAGTCGCATGATACATCTGCCCTTCCTTATCAGGCAACTGACCTGTAGCAAAAGCCGAAGCCTCGTTCACCATAAATGGAGGCAAATATTCTGTATACCCAGCTGCAGTATTAAAATCTAAAAAATACTGTGCCAATACTCTTTGAAATTTCGCACCCTTACCAATATATAATGGAAAGCCACTTCCTGTAATTTTAGCCCCGGTTTCAAAGTCAACCAAATTATATTTTTTGATTAAATCCCAATGCGGAACGGCATCCTTGTGTAAATTAGGTTTAGCCCCAGCCTCTTTCACCAATACATTTTCTTCAGGTGTTTTTCCCAAAGGGACAATATCATGGGGTAAATTTGGAAATTGTACCATGGTGTTATGTAAACTTGTTTCTACCTCAGCCATTTTCACCTTTAAAGGATCTAATTGCTTCTTCCATTCTGCAACATCATTTTTAAGCGCCTCGGCTTTGTCCTTTTCCCCCTTGGCCATCAATCCACCAATTTCTTTGGAAGCCGCATTCACCTTAGATTGTGTATCATCAAAAGCCGCCTGTTGTTGCTTTCTTTCATCGTCCAATGCAATCGCCGTATCCACTAATTCCGGTTGCCCAAAATGCTTAATCGCCAGTTTGGCCTTAGCTAATTCGCGGTTTTGTCGTAAAAAATTAACCTGTAACATGTCAACAATATTTTTCCAAAGATAATCAAAGCAACCTACTACGCCTAGATATCCCCTACCTTTGCTCAATAATTTGAAAAAAGGAAAATATGGCAGCAATCACAGACGATTTTCAGACCAGATGGTGGGCTTTAGAGCAAAAATTAATGGACCAATTTGGTAAAAAGCCAGACGTGGAAGCCGTTCTTTTTTTGATTGGATTACAGGAAACTGGGTTTATACGTGAAAAAATAAGCAAGGAACAAAAGCAGGACCTAATGCATGTCGCCATTTGCACCATTCTATCTCCTAGTGGCTATTATATTAATGAAGGAAAGGATGAGGAAGGCTGGCCCCACTTTAAGCAAATAAAAAATAAGCCAACAATGGACCTAATGGAGCAGGAGGCCTTTTTAAAAGACCATATTTTATTATATTTTAGTAACATTAATTTCTAGTAGATTGTTTTTTTAGCATTTTTTATGAATCTTTGCAACAATTAAAAATAAGTATATGCAATTCCCAGCCGATTTAAAATACACCAAGGACCACGAATGGATTAAAGTAGAAGGTAATGTAGCCACTATTGGCATTACCGATTTCGCACAAGGCGAGTTAGGTGATATTGTATATATCGACATTAATACCGTTGGAAAAATGTTATCTGCTGAGGCAGTTTTTGGAACGGTAGAAGCAGTTAAAACAGTGAGTGATTTATTTATACCAGTCGCTGGAACAATTAGTGAAATTAATCCAGCTTTAGCAGGACAGCCTGAGCTAGTCAACACAGATCCTTATGGTGCAGGATGGATGGTTAAAGTTACCATGGTGAATCCAGCAGATGTTGAAAAACTTTTGACCAGTGAAGCTTATAGCCAATTGGTGCATTAATCACAACATGACAAATTCAATTAAAACTTTAGTTTGGGTCATTGCCGAATTTGTACTCGTATTTGTTTTATTAAGTTTACCTGGCAATGATCTCAATGATCATTCAAGTTGGATTTCTAAAATTATGGCACACCCCTATGCCGACAAACTTGTGCATATGGGGCTTTTCGGAAGTTTGGCCCTCTCCCTATTTTTCCATTTTGAAATGTTGACAGATGCGCGATATAAAACGACACGCGCAAAAGCCATTGCCTTAATTATTTGCATCCTGTATGGGATTGGGATGGAATATTACCAAAAATACTATATCCCTAGTAGGGGTTTTGAGGTGTTGGATATGTTGGCTGACGCATTGGGTGCACTATGTGCCTTACCTTTGTTTGTGTTAGCTGGGAAAAGATTTTTTAAATAATTTATAATAAGTACATTTAAGAATGGGGATTGACAAAGACATACAACAATCTTGTTTCAGAAATGAATTTCAAAAAATGGGCATTAATCTCATTTATACCGCCAATTGGTTAAATGAAAAAATTGCACATATTTTAGCGAATGAAGAAATCACGCAACAACAATATAATATTTTAAGAATTTTGCGCGGAAGCGAGTGTCCATTAAGCACCCTAAAAATAAGAGAACGCATGTTGGATAAGATGAGTGATACCAGCCGAATTGTAGATCGCTTAATTGCCAAAGGGTTGGTTGAAAAAACGGCATGTATGAAAGACAAAAGATTGGTGGATATCACCATTTCCAAAAAGGGATTGGTACTAGTTGACAAATTGGATCAATTTAATGATCAAATAGATGCAGTATTAAAGGGCGTTGATGAAAAAGAGGCACAAACTATCAATCAACTATTAGATAAAATAAGAGCAACCTCGGAATCTAAAATTTAATAAAATAATTTATATGCGAATTTTACTAAGTATCCTATTTATAGGATTTTTTCTTTTTACCAATGGACAGCCGAAAATTTCAGATAAAAATGTTTTTGAATTTAGGGGCGTATGGGTAGCCACAGTTGAAAATATAGATTGGCCAAGTAAAAGAGGGCTTAGCAATGAAGATCAAAAAAAAGAATTTATTGCATTATTAGAGATGCATAAAAAAAATGGTATGAACGCCATTGTAATGCAAGTGCGACCATCGGGCGATGCTATGTACCCTTCCACTTTAGAGCCATGGAGTGAATACCTAATGGGAAAGCAGGGCTTACCACCAAGTCCATTTTATGATCCATTGGCATTTATGATTCAAGAAACGCATAGCCGTGGTATGGAATTTCATGCATGGATCAACCCCTATCGTGCAGTATTTAATGTCAACAGATCAAGTATAGCGCCGAGCCATATTACAAAAATTCATCCAGAATGGTTTTTAGAATATGGTGATAAAAAATATTTTAACCCAGGATTACCTGAGGTATG
>JAURIP010000390.1 GCA_030832695.1 Sediminibacterium sp.
ACGATAAGTAACGGTTGACCAATAGCTTTCATATTTAGTAGGATTAGGGCAATATTGTCCACCAAGTCGCAACATCCATGAGTTAGATAGTCTATCATTTTGACCATAAAAGGAATAATTGTCCTTCCATGCGGCACCACTGTATTCAAGTCCAATTACCCAATTATCATAAATGGCTCGAGGGCTAACTTCTTTTTTATGAAGTGCAATTCCAATACTGTATACGCCTGGAACCTTTATAGTACCACCCAAGTTGGATTGTAATGAAACCGTATCAATAGGGGAATCAGAAGTGGATGTGTATAGTCCGGTAGCCCTAAGGATATCCTGTTTCCCATTTAAATTTTGATTTAAATTATAGGTAGCACCATAACTAATACTGTATTCAGTTTTGTCACTAGGAATTTTACCTGCAACTGTTTTAATTGCAAACTCACCTTGTATACCCGTATTTAAAAATAAGCCAGAATAAATGGTATTAGTACTGGACAAAGATTGGTAATAATAGGTTGAATCAGTATTGTATAAAAATGATTTTCTGGTCTCAATATTTTTACGACCAAAATTAACACCGGTGTTAAAACCAAAACTAATATTTTTCCATGTTTTACCTACCCCAAAAAATAGTTGATTTAAACCGCCATCCCCTTTATAATTATTAAGAATTGAATCACCTGTTGCTTTTAAATAACTAATCTCATTAATAGAATAATTGATTTGCGAAAGGGGCCTTAATCCAAAAGCCATCCCTATTTTTTTAGCTTTATTTATGGGCACGCCAATGGCTAAATAATTAGGAGACATATAGTTGGACTTTTCTCTTCCAACAGGTGCTGTTCTTTTTAAAGTATAGCTATTGATATTAATGCCTAAATCAAAAGTGGTTAAATAAATACTACCGTAGGACGCTGGGTTGTTAAAATTCACACTTTGACCATAGCTGCCATTCATGCTGCTGGTATATGCGGTTGTAAAACCACCCATTCCTTGACTTGCTGCATTTTGGTTATTAAATACCTCATTTCCTAAACCATATCTGGAAAAGGGAGAATTAATTTGAGCCTGAGTGGGGGTTAAAAAACACACTAAACCTAGGATAGGGATTAACCTAATTATTTTTTTCGCAGATAGCATAAAGTCCTTTGTATATTAAATTTTGGTCGGCAAATATCCTCTTTTTTATGTGAGGTACAAAATAACTAATATCGCCGCCGGTTAATAGCACGTTAAAGTTCCCATATTTATCGGCATAAGCGGCTATTATTCCATCAATTTCTGCCGCTATACCTAATATTACGCCACTTAACAGGTTGGTTTTAGTGTCATAACCGACCAAAGGGAACTCGTTGGAGGCCTCAATTAGGGGTAAAAGGGCAGTTTGTTCGTGCATTGCTCTAAAACGCATCTGCATGCCTGGTGAAATGCTGCCCCCTAAAAATTCGTGGGCAATATTGACAAAATTATAGGTAATACAGGTGCCTAGTGAGATGATTAAGTTGTGTTGGTTGGGGTAAAGATCAACGGCAGCGGCTACAAGGGCAAGTCGATCTGCGCCAATGGTCTCTGGTTTCCCCACCGGTGTGGTGAAATTGATGAATGTAGCTGGCCCTAAAAGATGAAATTTTGAATGTGCTGCTAACTGTGCCTCAATGGCTTTGTCGTGATGGATGACAGAGGATAGGATGGTTTTTTCTGGTTTACATTCATCCAGTAGCGCTTGTATCGTTTCCGGATGGTCGTTTTCGAGTACGCGCGTTTCTTGTAGCTCCTTATTTTTAAAAATTGCAGCTTTTAATCGGGTATTGCCAAAATCAAAACAAATAGTAATAGACATAGACTTGCTTTACATTCAAAAATAAACCCTTTGTTTCAAAGTTTAGGTAAAACAATAGGCAAGTTGCAAAAGTTTTCGGTTATTTGGTATACAAAATAAATGGAAATGAAAATTTCGGGATTTAGTTATGTAAGAAATGGGTTTGATTACGGAGTCCCTTTTTTAGAAGCCATTAAATCGGC
>JAURIP010000372.1 GCA_030832695.1 Sediminibacterium sp.
CATCAGCGTTAAAATATAAAGGCAACATTCCTTGGTGAATGATTGCGTCGATTGCTTGTTGATTTTTACTCATAATTTTTTTATTAATATTAAAATACTATTGATCCGACATGAATCGGATTATCTATATTCGCACTTTTATGACCATTTTTGTAATTTCACCTTCCCCAATCATTGGCGCATGAACATCTTCAGGAAAGAAAATAACAAATTGGTGATCGGTTAAACTAAAAAAAGTATCAGGTTGATCCAAATACAATTGTACATCTTTTTCAGCGTTGTAATCCCCATTAGGCAATACACACTTACTCCTTGGCTTCCATCCCATTTGTTCCTCCCCTTTGATACAAAGTTGAATATCAATATTTTTATTATGACATTCAAATTTTGCAACACTCGCTTCCGCTGTTTTACCAATCGCAGTATTATTAATCACTTTTAATCCATCGGATATATCAAACTTCCCTGTTTCGATAGCCGCTAAATTTTGCGCAGCTATATATTCAAAAGCTGTTTGAAACAAAGGATGTACGCTGTAATATTTGTGTGCATTCTGAATGGTGTCTATAATCATATTATTCTGTTTTAATTCGTCAATTTAAAAAATGAATAATGCGACTTATTTGAGTCGCATCATTAGTAAGTTACTATAATTATCGTTGCACACGACCACTACCATCTCCTTTCATTAAATCTTTAACATCACTTAATGTTGCGTGGTTCAAATCACCTGGAATCGTATGCTTTAAAGCACTTGCGGCAACCCCAAACTCAGCAGCATCTGCCATGGACATGCCTGTTACTAATCCATAAATCAAACCACTAGCGAAACTATCGCCACTACCTACTCTGTCCACAATACGAACATTGTATTGTTTGCTATGGTAAAAATCAGATCCGTTATATACCAATGCACTCCATCCATTATCACTTGCACTATGGCTTTCACGTAAGGAGGATGCAATAAATTTAAATCCAAACTTTGCTTGCATTTGTTTAAATACATCTTTAAAACCATCTAGGTTTAACTCCCCTTTGGTCACATCTGTATCAGCAGCTTTAAAACCTAAAGTAGTATCTGCATCTTCTTCGTTACCGATACACACATCCACATGTTTACATAATTCAGTCATCACTTCTCTTGCCTTTTCCTTAGTCCACAATTTCTTACGGTAATTTAAATCGATACTTGTAGTAATTCCTTTTGCTTTTGCCGCTTTTAAAGCTGCTAATGTTAAAGCTGCTGCTTTATCACTTAAAGCAGGCGTTATACCTGTCGTATGAAACCAATCAGCACCATCTAAAATTTTATCAAAATCAAACTCAGACGCATCCACATCAGCAACAGATGCACCTGCACGATCATATACTACTTGTGACGCACGCATGGAAGCACCCGTCTCTAAAAAATAAATGCCTAAACGATCACCGCCACGCGCAATAAATTGGGTATCTACCCCATATCTTCTTAAATGATTAATAGCAGATTGTCCAATTGGATTATTAGGCACTTTGGTTACAAAAGTTCCATTTAATCCATAATTACATAAAGCTGCAGCCACATTTGCTTCACCACCACCATAAGTGATATCAAAGGTATCTGCTTGTACAAATCTTTTAAAATCGGGAGTTGACAATCGCAACATAATTTCCCCTAGTGTAACTACTTTCTTGCTCATAACTTGTTTTATTTAGTATTATTTAATTTTAAAATATTCCTTTGCATTATAATAACAAATATTTTTTAAAACATCTGCTATCCACTTTTCATCATTGGGTATGAGTCCTTTTTCCATATCCTGTGCAAATAAATTACAAATGATACGTCTGAAATATTCATGCCTTGAATAAGATAAAAAGCTACGGCTATCTGTTAACATTCCAATAAATGTGGAAACAACCCCCATATTTGATAAAGCATTTATTTGCTTTTCCATGCCTTCCTTTTGATCCAAGAACCACCAGCCTGATCCAAACTGCATTTTACCCTTTAATTTACCATCACTAAAATTACCACACATGGTGGCAAACACTTCATTATCCGAAGGATTGTTATTGTATAAAATAGTTTTAGCTAACTCGTCACTTTGATCCAATGCATTTAAAAAATTAGACAAATTAAC
>JAURIP010000193.1 GCA_030832695.1 Sediminibacterium sp.
ATACGACTATCATTGTTATTGAATGGACTGAAAAACAATATCATGCCGATAATACTTAAAATATAAAAAAGCATCAATGCCTTTTTACGACTTTTAAAATATTGACTCACATATCCAATCAATAAATCACCTGAAGCAATCCCTATATAAGCTAGCATGATGGATCTTCCTGAATCAATTAAATTAATCCCATATAGCGAACTTGCAAATTTGTTACTGTAATTAATTAAAACGCCAATCACAAACCATGTTGGTAGTCCAATTAAAATAGCAGTAATATATTTTACAAATCTTTTCTTATTTTGAAAAAACATGAAAAAATTTCCTTTTTCAAATTTTGACAACTTAACTGATTCAAACATAAACGACTCCGCTACTTTAACACGTAATATCAAAAGAAAAAATCCAAGCACCCCGCCGATTTGATAACACAAACGCCAATCATTGGTATACTTAAAAGTGAAGTAAGCAAACACAGCGCCAAACAAGCCAATACCTGCAACCATGGAAGTGCCAATACCTCTTTTATGCTTAGGAAGCATCTCTGAAACAAGCGTAATTCCTGCGCCCAACTCCCCTGCCAAGCCAATACCTCCTATAAAACGACAGTATGCGTATTGATCTACATTTTGCACAAAGGAGGTGAGGATATTTGCCACCGAGTATAATAAAATGGAACCGAACAAAACTTTTAATCTGCCTTTTTTATCGCCCAACACACCCCATAATATACCGCCAATTAATAAGCCAGACATTTGCCAGTTAATAATATGCGCGCTATCCACAATAATGGTTTCCGCAGTAGACCCAATACTCATTACACTCGTCTGTCTAACAATGGTAAACAATAACAAATCATACACATCTACGAAATAGCCTAAGGCAGCCACAAATACAGGCAACGACAAAAGTCCAATTTGTTTATTCTGATTCATGTTAATAAATTACTTATTAATCGTTTTAAAATTATGATTTACGAGAACGATGCGAAATAACATTTATAATGACAGGCAAGGTGGTCACTAAAACAATGCCTAATACGATAACCTCTAAATGATTTTTTAAATCGAATTGAAATTGATTTAAAATCCAGGCTTGTAAAAAATGGCCAGCGCATAACATACTCGCTACCCAAGCCAAACAACCCACCACATTAAAATAAACAAACTTTTTTTTATCCATGGCAACAATACCAGCAACAATGGGTGCGAAAGTTCGAACAATCGGAATAAATCTAGCGATCACTATTGCGCGACCACCATGTTTTTCATAAAATTCATGCGCTTGCACTAAATACTTTTTCTTAAACAATAAATTATCTTTCCATTCATACATCGCCGGGCCCACCTTTTTACCAATAAAATAGCCAACATAATTTCCCAAAATTCCAGCGACCGATATAAATGCAAATAGAATACCTAAATTAAGCCACTCACTATCGGTTACAAAAATTTGCGAAACCAAGGGTGCGCTATAAATACCTGCAACAAAAAGCAAACTATCTCCTGGTAAAAAAAAGCCAAAAAATAATCCCGTTTCAGCAAAAACTACAAACAATAATAACCACAAACCGCCATGCTCAATATAAAACTGCGGTTGTAGTAGCTGACTCCAATGGAAAAGTTCAAGTAAAGTAATCATTAATATATTTTTATGCTTGTGTTGGATTTTCTAATGCGCCTTCCCATTTACTTACTACAGTGGTCGCAAGACTATTACCTAATACATTGGTTGCTGATCGAAACATATCACAAAAGTGATCAATGGGTAAAATTAATGCGATGCCTTCAGGTGGAATATTAAACATAGCACAAGTAGCCGTAACAACCACTAGGGATGCACGAGGTACACCCGCAATGCCCTTGCTCGTAAGCATTAATACCAATAACATGGTTAATTGTGTTGCAAAATCAATTTGGATACCATAAGCCTGTGCAATTGCCAAACTTGCAAAAGTCATATACATCATACTACCATCTAAATTAAAAGAGTATCCTAATGGCAAAATAAAGGATACAATTTTATCCTTACATCCAAACTTTTCTAACTCCTCTGTTAATTTTGGAAACACGGCTTCACTACTCGTCGTACTAAAAGCAATCACTAATGGCGTAGTGATATGTTTTAACAAGGATGGTACTCTTTTGCCTAAAATGATAAAACCAACCCCTAACAATACGATCCATAAAACGCCTATACCGAATAAGAAGTACATTAAATATTTACCATAAAATATAAAAATGGCCAACCCCTTTGTAGCAATCACTGCGGCAATGGCACCAAACACACCCAGTGGTGCAAAATTCATCACATAGCCTACCATTTTTAAAATAATATGAGAAACTGTCTCGAGTGCTTTAATAAATCCTTTGGCCTTATCGCCTATTGCGGCTGCAGCTACGCCAAAAAAGATACTGAATATCACAATTTGCAATATTTCATTATTGGCCATTGCCTCAAACATGCTTTTTGGAAAAACATGTTCCACAAAATTGAGCATGCTAAAAGTTTGCGTTTTTCCCATGACATCTTTTGCGCCACTCATATCTGCATTACTTAAATCAATGCCCAAGCCTGGCTTAAATACATTCACCAACACGAGTCCAATCAACAAACTCATCAAGGAGGCTGTGATAAACCATAACATGGCTTTACCGCCCACACGACCTACCGTTTTTAAATCTCCCAGTTTTGCGATTCCTACCACCAAAGTTGTAAATACCAATGGCGCTATGATCATTTGCACCAATCTTAAAAATATGGTGGTTAATAACTTAATATTTTTAGAGAATTTTTCAATATAAACCGCATCATAATTTTTATTAATGATATAGCCTAATATAGCCCCCAATAGCATTGCGACTAAAATATATAGGGTGAGTTTGTTTGATTTTTTCATAGCATTGTTAGTAATGCAATATAAGACTTAAGTCCTAAAAAAATACCCCTCCCCCAGCGGGTATTTTATATAAAAATGAAGGCATTTTTGCGAAAAAAGTACTATTTTCCAACCTAAATTGTGTTCAATTACAATTAGCTCAAAAACAACACCTTGTTTTTGAATTGAAAACCGAAACCTATAACTATGAGTTTATTTAGAAAAAAAGATTTGTCCGCCATGTTAGCGCAGGCAGATGATGGTGGAAAAGGATTAAAACGCACATTAGGCGCTGGAAATTTAGTAGCATTAGGCGTGGGTGCCATTATTGGCGCTGGCTTATTTGTTAGAACCGCTGCCGCTGCTGGACAAGCTGCTGGACCAGGTGTTACATTATCCTTTATTGTTGCAGCCGTTGGTTGTGCTTTTGCAGGATTATGTTATGCTGAGTTTGCTGCGATGATTCCAATTTCAGGAAGTGCCTATGCTTATTCATATGTAACTATGGGAGAAACTGTAGCCTGGATTATTGGATGGGCTCTAATTATGGAATATGCCTTAGGCGCTGCCACTGTATCTATTGCTTGGAGTGAATATTTAAACAAACTGCTGGGGGGGAGCATTCCTTATGAATGGAGCCACTCCCCTTTTGAAAGTATGACCGGTGCAGATGGCATATTACGTCATGGTATTATGAATGCACCAGCATTAGTTATTTTATTATTATTAACCTTATTGTTAATCAAAGGGACACAGGAATCTGCTGTTGTAAATGCAATTATTGTATTTATAAAAGTGGCGATTGTAATTATATTTATTGTTTTGGGTTGGCAGTTTATTCGTCCCGAAAACCATACACCTTATTTAATTCCTGCAAACCAACCGCCAGTCATCGACGCTGCGGGTAAGGTTATTGCAGATTATTCTGGTGCATTTAAGCATGGCTGGGGTGGTGTATTGGGTGGTGCTGCCATTGTATTTTTTGCGTTCATTGGCTTTGATGCTGTTTCAACAGCTGCACAAGAAGCGAAAAATCCAAAGAGAGATATGCCGATTGGTATTTTAGGTTCATTAGTAGTTTGTACTATTTTATATATACTCTTTGGACACGTATTAACA
>JAURIP010000373.1 GCA_030832695.1 Sediminibacterium sp.
GATCATTAACAAGTATCATGAGTGTGACTTCCATTGCAGGGCCATTGATCATGACCAGTTTATTTGCCTATTTTACCAAGCCTGGTAATCCTATTTATTTTCCTGGAGCTTCTTTTTTAATGGGTGCAGTATTTATGATCATTAGTGCTGTGATTGCCTATACCGTTTTAAAGGGAGAAACTAAGTCAATTAAGGCTTAGAGTCCCTTACTGTTGTTATATTTGTGGCTCAATAAAGGCCAATTTATGTCTCCATTAATGCAACAGTTAGAAGCAACTGCAGGGTTTATTCAGTCAAAAATTACTACAAAGGCAAACACTGCTATCATTTTAGGTAGTGGGTTGGGAAATTTATCTAGTGTAATAGAAGCCGATTTTAGTATACCCTATAGCGAAATACCAAATTTTCCAGTGAGTACCGTTGAGGGTCATAAAGGAAGGTTGATTTTGGGTACATTGAATGGTAAAAAAGTTTGGGTCATGGAAGGCCGTTTTCATTTTTATGAAGGGTATACTGCTGAACAAGTTGTATTTCCAATCCGCGTATTAAAGTTACTAGGGGTAGAAAATCTTTTATTGTCAAATGCCGCTGGAGGTGTCAATAAAAATTATGAAGTGGGGGATTTAATGATCATCAAAGACCATATTAGCTTCTTTACAACCAACCCTTTATTAGGGAAAAATGAGCCTGAACTTGGCACGCGTTTCCCTGATATGAGCGAGCCTTATGCCAACACTTTTATTGAAAAAGCAAAACAAATTGCAGCCGCAAATCAAATTAAAGTGCATGAAGGGGTTTATGTAGGTGTGACAGGTCCAACATTTGAAACAAGAGCAGAATATCAATTAATTAAAATTTCAGGTGGAGATGTTGTTGGTATGAGTACAGTACAAGAAAACATTGCCGCTGTGCATTGTGGAATGAAAGTCTTTGCAATGAGTGTAGTAACCGATTTAGGTATTAGAGAAGACAATAACGTCATCACACACGAAGAAGTATTGGCAGCAGCGAATGCAGCTGAACCATTATTAACATTAATTTTCAGTGCATTGGTAAAAGAAATCGCTGCTTAATGCAATTTTTTCATGGCACTATTATAATATCTAATATGAGGACTAAGCGTATTTTAATCATCTGCTGTTTTACAACTTGTCTATTTTTTGGACAGTTGAGTGCGCAGAATATGCGTTTTAATTCATTTGGCGGCGGCGGCGGAGGAGGTGCAACTGATTCTTTACAAAAAAGAGACAAGGCCGAAGATTCGATAGCAATTTATTATCGATTATACAATAGCTTGGCCATTCGGAATATGGATACAAGTGTAAATGATTTCTTTTCAAAATTTATTATACCATACAGCAATTATAACCTTGGTAATTTAGGTAATGCTAGTAAATCCTATTTGTTTAATCCATTGCAGAGAGGAGGATGGGATGCTGGTTTTAGGTCATACGAAGTTTACAATTACACATTAGAACAAACACCATTTTATCAAACCACAAAGCCCTATACAGAATTAGGATATTTATTGGGAGGTAAAGGAGAACAATTGATAGAATTATTGCATACCCAAAATAAAACGAAGCAATTTAATTATTCTTTTGCTTATCGTTTTAGCAACGCACCAGGAAATTTAAAAAACCAACATGCGAACTTGAATAATATGCGCATTACTGCAAATTATCAATCTAAACGTAAGCGGTATGCTTCTTATTGGGTTATGTTAATGAATAAATCTGCATCTTCCGAAAATGGAGGTTTAGTAAATAGTAATTTAATTGATAGCCTTTCTTTAAATAACCCCTATGAGCTAGAAACAAGATTAGGTATCAGTGGGGTATCATTTAGAAATCCATTCAATACCAGTATTGCCACTGGTACAACCTTTAAGGAGCAAAATTTTGTCTGGAAGCAGACTTATGATATTGGACAAAAAGATTCAATTGTTAAAGACACGGTGACCACTTATTTATTTTATCCTAGGCTCAGATTCCAAAATGAAATAAAATACCAATCCAACCAATTTGCTTTTGCCGATGCGAATCCTTTGGCGCTCAATTATGATCAGTACTTTAATTACAAATTGCCAGTGGGACAGACCATGTTGTTTAA
>JAURIP010000100.1 GCA_030832695.1 Sediminibacterium sp.
TTCAAAGAAATTAATTTAATCAGAGATAAAAATTACAAAACCAACGCACTACAATTAACGAAACAAAACCAAGTTGGCAAAATCACTATTGATTGGTCCCGCAGTGCGAATAGTAATTTTCATGCGTATGTTGAACTTTATGAAATGAGTCCAGAATTTGTGGTTCAAAATAAATTAGCAGAAATTCCTGAATCTAAATTTGATAGCATTAGTTCCGTTTGGTATATATCCTGTAACATTTACAACCAACGAAGAGAAAGTATTTTCAAGAAAACTATTTTACTGAGCATGATGCCCACTAGAAGTATTGGCATGGGTTATGCCATTGGTATACCCGCGAGCACGCCTAACTTTATTTTCAAAGCGATTCAAAAAGGAGTCAGTCTTGTTAAGCCGAATATTGATGACATGGAATACATCGAAGCAAAAGTGCCTGCAGCCTATGCCACCGACAATTTTTGGATGCCTTTTTTACACAATGCAAATAGAATACAATTTGACACCAGTAAACCTTTTATAAGTTATAACAACGACAATGGCCTTCAATTATTAAGAATGCCTCCTGCGCAGATAAATAAAATTAACCAAAAAGATAAATCAATAACTAACCCATATTTCGACATCATCCAGGTTATTAAAAAAAGACTAGGTAGTACTAAAGACGAGTATTACCATGTTTTGCAGCCTTTAAGAGATGTGAATCGTGATTTGGATTATACTATTGTCGCTTATCTTGAATTAAATTTAAGCCCCAATGAATCCGAAGCAAGCCAGTCACCGATTCTTTTTTTACCAGGCAATATGCACACCATATTTTTAGAACAAGATAGCATCGGTTCCTTTAGTGTAGCCGAAACCGTTGTAGAAAAAGATAAATATTTCAACTTGAATGAAATATTTAATGGTTTCGATAGCACTAAAAAATATAATATTGGTACGTTGTATGAAAAAAGGAAAATTATTTCCGCTAAATCAATCGAAGGAAATTTTAAAACATACAAGTTTAAAATATTAATTAATTACGCAAATAATTTAAAAACTATTTTCATTAATGATAAAATGGTCATGGTGGCAGAAGGGCGAAACAAACCCTTTCAAATGGTTACGGCTAATTCAGAAATAGATACAGAGATAAAAAACTTTTTATTACAGATGTCGTTTAGTGAAATTTTTCAAATGCCCTCCTAGGCTTTAAATACAATGATGAGAATAGTAAGTTATAATGTGAATGGTATTCGTGCAGCAATTAAAAAGGGGCTCATTGATTGGTTGATTGAATACCCTGTTGATATTTTTTGCGTACAGGAAACAAAAGCGAATCAAGAAGATGTTGATTTATCCCTATTTACGGCATTAGGCTATCATGTGTCATGGTACTCAGCACAAAAAAAAGGTTATAGCGGCGTGGCTATTTTTAGTAAAATAAAACCAGATAAAGTTACTTTTGGAAATGGCTATACCCTAAGCGATTTCGAAGGCAGGGTGGTTCGCGTGGATTTGGGTGACCTAACCATTATCAATGCTTATTTCCCGTCAGGCACTAGTGGAGATGAAAGACAAACCTACAAATACCAATGGTTGGATGAAATGCATCTTTGGTTACAGCAATTAAGAAAAGAAAGACCCCATATTATTTTAGCAGGCGATTATAATATCGCCTATCGCGATATTGATATTCATGATCCCAAAGGAAATAAAAAATCATCTGGTTTTTTGCCTGAAGAAAAACAGTGGATGGAATCCTTTTTAGCAGCGGGCTGGATAGATAGCTTCAGAAAAATAAATCCTACTACCCTTGGCGCTTATTCTTGGTGGAGCCAACGCTTTCCAACTGTACGCCTGCAAAACAAAGGTTGGCGTATTGATTATTTATGTACCACTGATGCTATAGCAGATCGCATCAGTGACGCAACCATCTTGCCTTTAGTAAAACACAGCGATCACTGTCCAATTGTACTTGACCTAAAATAAGATTAACATGCATGTTTGTAATATTAGCTTTCAATTAAACCCCACTATTCAATCCTCATGGCTCCTATGGATGAAAACAACTTTCATAGGGGAACTCATGGCTACGGGTTGTTTTAATGACCATAAATTTTATCAGTTAGAAGTGCCGGAGGATCAAAACCCTACCTTCACTTTACAACTATATGCAGACAATAAAGTGCAGTTAAATAGGTATCATACACAGTTTGCTGACACCCTTATACTACAACTAAACAACAAATGGGGTGAGCAATGCTTGTATTTTAGCACAAATATGCAAATTGTGAATTGAATGTGGATATATTAAATGGCCGAAAACCGCTACAGGCCTATATTACAGCAAATACATGTTTGAAACTCAATGACAGCAAGGTTTTAGGTGTTTGGATTTGTTTTGTAAAAACAGTTAATTAAAGACGATTTTGGATGAAAACCTTGCTATTTAAGGGTTTCAAGGGTAATGTTAAAATAAAAAAAACCAAAAAAATATTGTTGAAACTGATAAAACCCAATAAATTTGTTACATCGTTTTAAATAACTATAAAAAACACATCTATGAACAAAGCAGAATTGATCGCTCACATTGCTGACAATGCAGAGATCGCAAAAACACAAGCTAACGCAGCATTAGACGCTTTTATTGAAGCAGTTACAAAAGCTTTAAAGAAAGGCGATAAAGTAACTTTAGTTGGATTCGGTACTTTCTCAGTTTCTAAGCGTGCAGCTCGTATGGGCCGTAACCCTCAAACTGGTGCAGCTATTAAAATCAAAGCTAAGAAAGTTGCAAAATTCAAAGCTGGTAAAGAATTAAGCGGAAAATTGTAGTTCTACAGCCCAAAAGGCAGTAAACTAGCTATTTTTTGAAATTAAACCCCTCGGATATCCATATATTCAAGGGGTTTTTTTACTTTTGTAGCCATTCACTTAATTTAAACACATTATTACCATGGGAAGAGGAGATAAAAAAACAGCTAAAGGAAAAAGATTTCAAGGTTCTTTTGGCAAGAGCAGACCACATAAAGTTGCTACTAAAGGAAAAAAAGCAGCAGCAACAGTAGACGCTACTAAAGCAAGTGCTTAATTCAATCTGATAAATGCTCCCTCAACTATTCCAATGAATCATTGATACAAGAATAATTGAGGGATTTTTTATTTGGGAATCCATTTAATCATTAAGAATAGTTTGATATGAAATCGTTACGGATTTTATTCTTTTTAAGTTTAATATCATTGCAATCCATTGCGCAATGTTCTATTTGTACTAAAACTGCTGCACAAATTGGAGAAGAAGGTGGCAAAGGTTTCAACGCGGGTATACTTTACCTAGCAGCGATGCCATTTGGCATTGCAGGTTTTATCGCCTACAAGTGGTGGAAAAGTCAACAGCAATAATCCCCACATATCATTTTGATCTGGTTTTAAAATTAACTGGGCAAATATAAATATTGCGATATGAAATTAATTGAAGCTATAAAGCTTTTGCATAGAGCTTATAAATATAGTAAAAGTGACAAGGGCGAAATCAACTATATAAAATCAGCTATCAAAAAAGGAGATACCGTTTTTGATATTGGGGCACACAAAGCAGGTTACTTGTACTTTATTTTAAAACAAGTAGGTGCGCAAGGAAAAGTGGTTGGCTTTGAGCCTCAAACTTTTTTATTTCAATATTTAACAAAAATTAAAGCACTCTTTCGTTGGGAGAATGTAAATATTGAAAATCTCGCTTTATCTAATAGCACTGGCCATCAACGCTTATACTTCCCATTAGCATCTGCAGGTAAAACAAGTTCGCCTGGCGCTACTATTGTGCAACATGAAAATGATGCTGCATTCACTGCTACTGAGGAAGTGGCTATTGCTACATTAGATGAATACTGCACGCATCACCAAATTATTCCTAATTTTTTAAAAGTGGATGTAGAAGGCAACGAATTAAATGTTTTTAAAGGAGGGATTAATACGCTTACAAAATATAGGCCTAAAATAATTGTGGAAATTGAAGCAAGACATATTGGTGAAGCGCAGGTTGTAGCAACGATACAATTTTTAACGTCGTTGGGCTACCAGGGTAAATTTGTTTACGGCAACGCATTAGTTCCAGTGGCCGAATTTAGTTTTGAAAAATATCAAGACGTAAAAAATAAAGCGGACTATTGCAATAATTTTATTTTCGAATAGCAACTAATTAAAAATTTGTGCGAATTTAAAAATATTAAAATTCTTCTTAGCGCTTTCTTCTTCTAATTTGGCTTTCACTAAATCCCGATCCACTTGACTCATTTTAATGGCAGCGATTAATTGCAACACTTTAGCGAAAAGCATTTCTTTTTTCTGTGCACCATTATGTACTGCTAACTGATGTGTATGAATGACAGCCAATAATTCGGGAATTCCTTCTTTTTCAGTAGCAATAGTTCCTACCACTTCAAGCAGATTTGTGGCTGGTGCATTTTCTCTAATCATTTGTTTTAAATGATTGATAAAAACTTCCGCATTAGGTCGGTCACACTTATTCACAACAAAAACATCCGCTATTTCCATTAATCCAGACTTCATCATCTGCACTTCATCACCTGCATCGGGCACTAATACAACCACTGTGGTATCTGCCAATGAAGCTATTTCGATTTCCGATTGCCCTACACCCACTGTTTCTATGATGATATAGTCAAAACCTACCGATTGCATTAATGTAGTTAAAGAGAGCATCGCACTATTTAGGCCCCCAAG
Source organism: Sediminibacterium sp. (assembly GCA_030832695.1). Next base: position 4,723 of record JAURIP010000100.1, read on the forward strand.
ATGCCCCCTTGAAGCAAGTGATCTAATGTATACCTGAGGATGTAAATACCAATCTTTCATACGAATCCGATCACCTAAAATTGCCCCCTGATGAAATGGAGAGGAGGGATCAACAGTCAATACTGCTACTTTTTTTGCATCATTTACCCAAGTAGCAATTAGCGCATTTATTAAAGTGCTTTTACCTGCACCTGGAGGGCCTGTAATTCCAATGATAGGTGTAGACTGAGGGAGTAAACTTTGTAAAAATTGTGCCGCGTCAGCTGTATTATTTTCAATTTGAGAAACTGCCTTAGCGAGTAATAAAAAATCGCCCTCCGCTACCCCCTTATATATTTTTTCGAATTGTATCATTCAAATTTATTAAATAAGTTTATAGTTCTTGTACTCGCCAAATTTAAAACCAATAAGATCTTCTATTGGCTGTATTAGGCGATCTTTTAATTTCCATCTTGCTTTACTTTTATCAAAAGTATATTCCCAGTTTTGCGCATTTACTTTTTCCTGCATATAACAGGGGTGTTCCCCTTTAAATAAAATAACTCGATCAACAATATTCGAATCATAGTTGATTTTATTTAATTGTTTTTCAACTTCCTCTTTCTCCAAATATTGTTCCCCAAACAATTGGGCTTTCTTTCTAAATGCTGCAGGTGGTCTTACACCATTGTAATGATAAACAACTGCATCCACTAATTTAACGCGCAGCTTTTCCCCTTTGTCCGTGTTATTTCTATACCCATCTTTAGATTTGTACTTTCTAAATCCTTGCGAGTCTCTATATGATCTAACACCCAAATTATTTCGAAAAACACGCACTTCAAAATTATGTACTCTTCTAGAATTTCTGTGGTAATTGTACCCGCCCCAAAAATGTAAAAATGGTAAAATAAAGCCATCCAAACTACTATCAGCATCGTATTGGTCTATTGCCTTTTTTATATGATCGATTTGTTTTTCATGTATCACCTCGTCTGCTTGAATATGAAATGCCCAATCACCCGTTATTTGATCTAATGCTATATTAGTTTGTTGCGCAAAAATCTTACCGCCAGTTTTTAAATTTGGATCCCAGATGGTATCTATTATTCGAATCTTGTCTGAGTTTAAGTTGATGATTGCTTCTCTAGTGCCATCATTAGAATCGCCCACGGCAATTACAAATTCATCGCATATGGGCAATGCCGATTTAATGGCTTCTAAAAAAGGGACTCCGTAATCAAACCCATTTCTTACATAACTAAATCCCGAAATTTTCATTTCCATTTATTTTGTATACCAAATAACCGAAAACTTTTGCAACTTGCCTATTGTTTTACCTAAA
>JAURIP010000312.1 GCA_030832695.1 Sediminibacterium sp.
CGACATTAAAATTTAAGCCCCCTTTTACCCCCAATGTGATAAAGTCGCTCAGGATCAATTACTTTTGTGGTAAGCCAACATTTAACTGGCCAAATACCATGAGTAAAAAAGGAAAGGTTTTAGTCGCCATGAGCGGCGGAATTGATAGCACGGTTGCCGCGCTTTTATTACACAACGAAGGTTATGAGGTTATTGGAATAACCATGAAAACCTGGGATTACTCCACTAGCAACTCCAATGGAAAGGAAACAGGTTGTTGCAATATTGACTCCTTTAATGATGCCCGATTAGCCGCTGTTAACAACGGCTTCCCCCACTATATATTAGATATTAGAGAAGAGTTTGGCGATTTTGTTATTGAAAATTTTGTAGAGGAATATTTAGCAGGTCGTACCCCCAACCCTTGCGTAATGTGTAACACCCATATTAAATGGCGTGCATTATTAAAGCGTGCCGATTCATTGGGTTGTGAATTTATTGCTACTGGACATTATGCAAAAGTGAGACAACACACCAATGGCCGTTATGTAATTTCAAAAGGCTTGGATGAAACCAAGGATCAAAGCTATGTATTGTGGGGCGTGGATCAGGATTTACTGAAGCGCACTATTTTACCATTGGGTGGCATGCATAAAAAAGATATCAAACAAATGGCGATTGATATGGGCTATCCTGAATTGGCTAAAAAAAGTGAGAGCTATGAAATTTGTTTTGTTCCTGATAATGATTACAGAGGATTTTTAAAAAGACGCGTGGATGGATTGGAAGAAAGGGTCAACGGCGGTTGGTTTGTAGATACCAAAGGAAAAAGATTAGGCAAACATAAGGGCTATCCATTTTATACGATTGGACAAAGAAAGGGATTGGAATTGGCTATGGGACATCCTGTGTATGTGACCGATATTGATCCTGTTAATAATGTCGTTGTGATTGGAGAAGAAACGGACCTAGATAAAAACGATATGATGGTATCTAAAATAAATTGGATCAAATATAATCACCTACCGGAACAAATTGATGTGATGGCAAAAATTAGATACCATGATGCGGGTGCTTTGTGTACCTTATCAAATACCAACAATGGTATTCAAGCAAGATTTTACGAAAATGTAAAAAGCATTGCCCCAGGTCAAAGTGCTGTATTTTATGAAGGGGACGATGTGGTTGCAGGCGGTATCATACAAAGCGGAGTATTAAACGCATTTCGCTAATAAATTAATCTGCAATTTTTTCAAGTAATGCACCAAACAAAGTATCAGCTTGCTTATCGTATCCTTTAAAGTATTGTTGTTTCACCACTTTGAATTTACCAGTAGCTAATAACTTGGCTACATTATTTTCGTTTTCATTTTTATATACAGAACAAGTTGCAAATAACAAATGCCCATGCAGCTTTAATGCTGGAATTAAATTTTCAATAATTTTTCCTTGTAACTCCGTATAGGTAGCAAGTTGTTCCTGCTTAAAATATTTTAGTTGCTCTGGTGTCCTACCCCAAGTGCCACTTCCAGAACAGGGAACATCTGCAAAAATAAAATCGAATTGTTTTTTTATTTCAAAAGGATACACCAAGTCCACCACTTGCACCGACGAAGGTCTTATCCCTGCTTCGGCCAATCGTTTTTCACAATTATGTAAAATAGATTCTCGAATATCTGTAACATGAATTTTAATATTCGCTAAATAATCAAACATTAAAATAGATTTCCCGCCACTTGCTGCACAGGCATCCCAAACATTTAAAACTTGATCCATACTGGTGGGTACGAGTGCAAGTAAGGAAGCAAGTGCTTGCGAGTTTATATCCTGAATCACCACTTCCTTATTTAATTCCAAAATATTTTGAAGTGAAGTAGTATTGACAAAAGCAAAAGTGGTTGGCGTAATTTCCTGATAAGTAATTTGCGCCGCAATTAGTTTGGGAATTACTTTTTCTCTTTGCCAAGGACGCACCCGAATAAATAACAAGGGCTGCTCCTGATGGGATGCTACAAATTGGTTCACATTTATTTCCGTGGATATATTTTGAACCAGCGGAAAAACAATTTCTCCATCTCTAAAATGCGCATAACAGAATGCGGAAATACTTTTTCGATCTCGACTACCATGTTTTTTATTGGCAGAAAAATACTTTTTTAAATAATTGGCCAATGGCTCCTGCCCCTGGTAATTGTCGAGTAAGTTTTCAGCTATTTGTTGGTGAATCTGTTGGTGCATATATAAGGCCTTGCTTTCGCAGGAGCCCAAAATTAGCGGATAAATTTAACAAGTAAGTCTCCCGAAAATCGGATGATACGTTTAACGGGGATATACCCCAAAAGTGAACTTTCTTCGGTATTAAAACCCCTAAAAATTGCCCAAGGCTATCCTCCTATTTTATTTCCTTTTATTTTCAATAAAATACCAGTCGTGTAGCATATATAACTAACTGATTTACAAATAGTTGCATTGATTTTTATTTTTTTTGTATTTTAATTTTAATTATTTGTTTAAGTACCTTACCTTTGCCCTCCTGAAAATTAATATTAGTACATGGCAAATCATTCGGCTACCAAAAAAGATGTAA
>JAURIP010000091.1 GCA_030832695.1 Sediminibacterium sp.
AGAAATTTTTATCCTATTAGTTTTATTAAAAAGTATTTGGACATCATGGCTTTGTATAAGTTCAATACTTTTCATTGGCACTTAACTGATGGGCCTGGTTGGAGATTACAAATCAATAGCTATCCCAAATTAACATCGATGGCTGCATTCCGAACACATAACGATTGGAAAAGTTGGTGGAATAATGAACGAAAGTATTTATCCGAGGGGGATCCCAATGCTTATGGTGGTTATTACACACAAGAACAAGCGAAGGATATTGTTTCCTATGCAAGCGCACGTGGTATTACGGTGATTCCAGAAATTGAAATGCCTGGACATTCTGAGGAAGTATTAGCTGCTTACCCCGAACTTTCCTGTTCTGGCAAACCCTATGTAAATGATGTGTTTTGTGCAGGAAATGAAGCGAGTTTTGAATTTATTGAAAAAGTATTGACTGAGGTAATGGCCATCTTCCCATCTAAGTACATTCATATTGGTGGCGATGAAGCGGGCAAAGGTGCTTGGAAAAAATGTCCCAAATGTCAATTAAGAATTAAAAATGAATCCTTAAAAAATGAAGAGGAGCTACAAAGTTATTTAGTGAAGCGTGTCGAAAAATTCTTAAATAAAAACAATAGAAACTTATTAGGCTGGGATGAAATTATAGAAGGGGGTTTGAGTCCGAATGCAACGGTGATGAGTTGGAGAGGCGAAAAAGGAGGCATTCAAGCAGCGAATGAAAATCACGATGTAATCATGACACCGGGTGGTGAAACTTATTTTGATGCTTATCAAAACATTCCTTCCACACAACCCGAAGCGATTGGTGGTTACTTGCCTATGAAACGCGTGTACAACTACAATCCTGTACCAGCCATACTTCCCCTTGACAAACAAAAATATATCAAGGGCACGCAGGGACAATTATGGTCAGAATATATACCAAGCACTAATCATCTTGAATATATGTCTTTCCCTAGAGCCATTGCTTTAAGTGAGGTTGGATGGACGCCTATTGAAAATAAAAACTTTGATAATTTTAGCAGTCGCTTACAAAGTCACTATTTATTATTACAAAAATTAAATGTTAACTACTACCGACCTTCCACCATTGTAGAAGTTTTTTCAGCACCTGACATGAGCGCCAAAAAAAATAAAATAAATTTTACTTCGGAAATTTTTAATGCGAATATCAGATACACCATTGATGGAACAACGCCTTCGAACAATTCATTAAAATATGAACAGCCCTTTTATGTAGGTGGGGAAGTAACTATTAAAGCTTCAGTGATTACGAGTGATGGGGTGGTTCAGGAGCCCACTACTTATTTTTCCAATTACCATAAAGCGATTGGTAAAAAAGTAAAGTTCAATACCCTTTGGGATAAAAGCTATCCAGCACAAACGGAATCCACGCTGACCAATGGGATCATTGGTAGCATTACTTATTCGGATAAACAATGGTTGGGTTATTTAATTGATTTTGATGTGGTGGTAGACATGGATAGTATTACCAGCATCAATAAAATAGGACTTCGATTTATGCAGTATGTAGGAGCAGGTGTGTATATGCCTAAGTCTGTTTCCTATTCATTCTCCAATGATGGTATTAATTTTACTACACCGATCAAGTTTGAAAATACAATTCCTGATACGGATCGCAAGCTTTCCTTTAAAACTTTTGAAACCTTATTAAGCAATACATCCGCTAGGTATATTCGTGTACAAGCAGATAATTCCCGACGACAATTTTTATTCACGGATGAAGTAATTGTGAATTAATATGCTTTACAATTTTTTTTCAGGATATTTCATTTTCCCTTTTGAATAATTCCAAATAATTTTATTCATTAAATCATCTTTTCCGCCATCTACTTCATTAAAGGCTTCATTTTGAGATAAGATTGCATACTTTTTTGCTTGTCCTGTTAAACTTGACAATGGTTTGTTTCTTTGATCCAATGGAATATTGTTTGGAATGAAATTATAATTGAATGTCTTTTTTTGTGTGGCAAAGCAATCCGTCATCAATCTAGAAGTTGCATCCATGATATTCATTGGTGGAATTCCTAGAATTTGTTCTATTGTTCTTAACATAGAAACCTGATTATAATGGGTGGTTACTAATTTTTCAGATGCATAAGGACTAACTACCAATCCAATGGTTCTGTATGCGGAAATATGATCCCAGCCGCCTTGTGAATCATCTTCAGTAATAAATACCACCGTTGAATCCCAGGATTTACTTTTTGAAATCATGTCGATAATTCTTCCTAATGCCAAATCATTGTCAGCAACCATTGCGTTAGGTGTTGGAAAATTTGGAGACGTACCCGATGTATGATCATTGGGTAAGGAAAGAACCATCAAGTTCGGTAGTTCCTTTTTTGCCTCTAGGTCCTTCCATTCCGCTATAAATATATCGGCCCTTTGTTGGTCACTAAATGTGATATTATCGCAGTCAGGGAAGGTGGGCGAAATAATTGGATTTAATCTTGCAATAGTAGTTTTGTTAGTCCAATTGGGTTTTTGTCCGTCGGTATAATTTTTATATAAGTCAAACCAATTTAATTTACGATCATATTCGGTTTCACAAGCTTCACCATAAACACGTACTGTTTTTCCGTGATCTAATGCATGATTCCAAATAAATCCAGCCTTATTATAAACCATTGCATCTTCTTGACGATGCGGATAACTCCTAAACCAAGCACGCACATTTTTTTCTACATAATCTGAAACCATCCCGGCATCCGTCCACTGATGTCCTTCGGCAGATGATTTTCCAGAAGCATTATAATCATCCATATATCCAAATTGCTTAGCAATTGCGTGGGTATTGGGTGTGATGTTATTTCCAAAAACACATAATGTACTATCTGCTCTACTTCCCTTCATGTCACCAAACACTTGATCGTAGGTTTTATTTTCTTTGATTATATAAACTACATGCTTAAACACCGAAGGCTCGCCGATTCTTTCTGGTACTGGTTTAGCCGCAATATTGGGTCTTGGTTGTAAAGCAAGGGCTTCTGTTCTATTTAATAAATTTAATTGTGCTACTTCCTGCGTATATATTTTTAAAGTACTGCTATTGGGTATTGGAATAATACTGATTGAAGCTAATTCCTGATGAATGGATCTAGCTTTTTTCACTTGATCCACTACATTAGCCCCATCCGATTCTAGATTGGCAACAACCAATTGATCACCTACTATTTGCAAACCTGCCGGATAAGCTTCCGTAGGAATAAAACCCAGTACCATTGATTTTCCTACACCACTCATTGCTGATTTTTTTCCAAGTTGTATTTCCGCAATTGCATTATCTAATCCATTGGACACATATAATTTTTTTCCGTCTTTACTTAATGTTAAACCATTGGGCGTGCTACCTTGTAGTGATTTTCCCAACAAGCCAACAAAAATATGCTCAACTATGGTATTTGTTTTTACTTGTATCACAGTAATTTCATCACTTGACCCATTGGCAACATAAATATATTGTCCATCAGGCGAAGCCTTTATAACGTTGGGGTGTAACCCTGTTATTAATTCCTTCAACAACTTACCAGTTTGTGCATTGAAAACAGAGACACTGCCGCCCGCAGTAGCGCCTGTTACAGGATTGGTATACGCAAGGCCCCATGGTACACCAGCTGCTTCCTTGGTGGTATCAGTTACTGTTTGTCCCGCCCAATTGGAAACAAAAACTTTTTGATCTGATACTGCAACACCATAAGGTGCCACACCTGTAGCCGCTGTCCAAATTATTTGTTTTGTTGTCCAATCTAATTTTACCAATTCATTATTACCATTCAATGTAACATACATGACTATTTTATTGTTTTCCTTGAGGACTTCAATTTCATTGGGTAATGCATTTTTAGCGGGTGCTTTTTTAGGAAATGGAATCGATACTACTCCTTTTATTCCATTACGCCATTCTGCAATCATGATACTGGCATTTTCTCCGGATTTGTTTGCCGCTCCCCAAGCGATATAGGTGTTTCCACTATCCTTGAAAACTTTGATGCCTGAATAAGTGCTTGCATAATTTCGATATTTTGCCTGTTCATCAAACAACCATTGGTCAATCATTTTTTGCTGCTGTAAATCATAAATATAAATGCCATTACGTTCTTCAATGGCGACCAAATTTGTATCCTTTAAAACAGCGATATCAAGCGCATGATTTTCTAAGGAGGGTTTTCCAAAACGAATTACTTCACCTGCCGATTTAATGATTCTGTTGTAGGGTAACAAACGAACTTGTTTATTTCTGGCAACAAGGAAATCTGCAAGTGCATTAATCTTATCTGTATTAAGAAAATCAACCTGCATTTCAATCAATCCTTCCCATGCAGCTGGATAATCAGGGGTTGCCCAAAGACGAACAGGTTTACCATACGCATGGCCTTTTTCGATGGCAGCGGCTACTTTTTCCTTTTCATTTTCTTGGAGTGGAAATGTAAACTTGGACTTTATAAATGTATAGAAGCTTTCACTTAGTAACGCAATTTTTGATAATTGTACCTTATTATATTCTTTCCCTAATGTACCATCAAACCAAATAAAGTTAGGATAAGTTGCATATAAACTATCTGCTGGTCGATTTCCTGAAATAACAATTTTAAAATTTTTATTTTGAATTATAAAAGGATATTTTTTTAATACACTTATTAAAGTATCAAGGGTTGCAACACCTTGTGTTTTAATATCAATTAAAAGTTGAAGTTTACGATCCCCATTACGATAAGCCGTTAGTGGCTGTAGATAAAGGCTTTCAATGGTTTTGGTGCTATCTAATTGTTTGGGTTCATGTGCAACAAGTAACTTTCCCTTGACCAAATATATGTCTGCTTCCATGGACCCAAATTGTTCATTATAAGCCATATAGAATGGTCTTTGTTGTTCATAATCATTATGCGAATGCGCATTGGCAGCACTATAAATAATGGATTGTGCTTTTGTCCCAATCACCATAAAAAACAAGACAGTGGAAAGTAGGTATTTCATATTGACTATTTAAGTTGGCATATTACAATTATTACCTTAAGAAATAAAATTAAAACTATTATTGTATTATTAATTCAAAATACTAATGCAGTATGGATTGCAGGATGGGAAGAGATTTAATTTCACTGAATTTTTTATAGTGCCAACTGAGCGACAACTGGAATAGTTCTAATATTTTTTTCCGTTGCGCACCGCTTAAAGAAATTGTTTCCAAATCATTATAAAATTGCACGGCTAAAAAATTAGAAGCTACTTGTGCGGTTTGCGCTTCCAAATAATAAGGATGCGCCGGTGGCTTTGAAACAAACTCTCCTTCCTTAATATCAAGTATCGGTGTTTCGTTGCTATACTTTCCTTGCAAACCAAATCCCATGGTTTGACTTAAGTGTATTAAAAAATAAATGGGCAAATTACTCACTAACCCTGCGCCTCCTTTATCGAGTTGCTTAAAAGTGTCCTCAATTAAATAAAACATTTCTGGGTGTGGTTCGGGCTGCATGGTTTGTTGCAACACTTCTACAATATATAAGGCAACTGCATTTCGGAGCACATCGGAATAAACATTTTGATATACATAATCCCAACTTACTTCCTTAACCATTTGCATCGCTTTCATGGGTGTATGATATACTTCCATTTGCAATATTGCAGCGGGTTGATAAAACACGCCTTTGTTGGCACCTTTTTTACTGGTAACTCTAGCGCCTTTAATAATATATTGTTGTAATCCAAAGAGTTCCGTATACGCGCTCATGATGATACTTGTATCCCCATATTTGGTGACACGTAATACAATACCCTTGGTGTTATGTAACATAGATTAAATACTAAAACAAATATAGCCATTTGGTGGGATTTTATTTATTTTATTGCTATTAGTGTAAAGTGTAACTTTACACTATATGATCGTCATTATCAAGCACAAAGGTTTGAAGGAATTTTGGACAAAGGGGTTAAGCGGAAAGCTGCCCTCCGATCAAAAAAATAAAATTCGACTCATATTAGACACTTTGAATGATGCCAACGAAATACCTCAAGATCTTATTCCATTTAAAAACTGGAACACCCATAAATTAAGAGGCGTCTATATTGGATTTTGGAGTATTACTGTAAAAGAAAATTGGAGAATTATTTTCAAATTTGATGGAAAAAATATAATAGACGTTGATTATCTTGATTATCATTAATAAAAAACAATGAATAGAAAAATTAAACATAATACACATCCTGGTGAATTATTTAGAGAAGAAATAATTAATGCCTACGGATTAACAATTACTGAGGTAGCTGAAATGCTAGGCGTAACGCGTCCGGCCATATCCAACTTAGTAAATGAAAAAGCGGGTATGAGTCCGATGATGGCCTTAAGAATAGCAAAAGTATTTGGTGGAAACCCTGCTCTTTGGGTAAGAATGCAGGCTACTTATGACCTTAGAGAAGCCGAAAGCAACTGGGAAAATATTAAGCTAAAGCCCTATAAACATGCTCAAATAGCTTAATAATAAATTTATTTTATTTTGCTAAACGCTCTTGAACTGTTGCAAAAAGCGTAAGTCGTTTTGTGAATACAAACGCAAATCGTTTACCTGGTATTTTAATTGCGCAATTCTTTCAACGCCCATACCAAAGGCAAAGCCAGTATACTTTTCAGGATCAATACCA
>JAURIP010000238.1 GCA_030832695.1 Sediminibacterium sp.
GCTACCCTATTCCCATTTGAATACATGCATATGGGCGGCGACGAAACTGCAAAAAACAATTGGGAAAAAAGCGAGGATATTAAAGCCTTAATGCAAAAAGAAAATTTGAAAAATCAAGACGAAGTACAAAGCTATTTTGTACGACGTGTAGAAAAGATTATGCAATCAAAAGGAAAAAAATTAATGGGATGGGATGAAATATTAGAAGGCGGATTGGCACCAGAAGCAGCAGTGATGAGTTGGAGAGGTATCAAAGGTGGTGCAGAAGCAGCAAAACAAAAACACCCTGTGGTGATGAGTCCAAGTTCACATAATTACCTGGACTATTATCAAGGCGAAGCCACTGCAGAAGGTGCAGTCTATGCTGGATTAAGAATGAAGAAGACCTATAGTTTTGAGCCGGTTCCAGAGGGCGTGGATGCAAAATATATTTTGGGCAATCAAGGTAATTTATGGACTGAGCAATTACAAAACATCAGAAATCTTGAGTACATGGCATGGCCAAGATTAATGGCCATTGCCGAAGTGGCATGGTCACCAAAATCTTCTAAGGATTGGAATAAATTTTCTAAAAAAGTAGAGGGTCATTTTGCCGTATTAGATACCCTTAAAATTAAATATGCAAAAAGTATCTATGACCCAATTGTGACAACTACCTTAAATACAAAAGGGGAATATTTTGCAAATATGGAGGGAGAAGTCAGCGGATTAGATTTTTATTATACTATTGATGAGTCTATGCCAGACAATTATAGCAATCATTTTAATGGGCCTGTATTCATTCCAGAAGACGTGACTGTGTTAAGAATCATCAGTTACAAAAATGGCATGCCTATTGGCAAGCTATTGAATATTCCAATCAATTCCTTAAAACAAAGAGCTGTTAAAGTATTGTAAACAAAATGTTTAAAAAAGGAATTCCCTTATTGATTGTATTCAACCTATTTTGGCAATTTATTTTTGCCCCAACTATTTTTGCTCAAACAAATTTAAAAGAAACGGTAAAAAAAGCAATCACGGGTAAATCCATATCTTTGACTGATAGCAATAGGATGTATATTATAAATAATATTGCTACCCTAAAATCTTATGCAGGAAAAAGAATCAATAGCATCACTATTGAGCAGCATAACTTTTTAGCCAGTATTGATTCAAAGGAGTCAAACTTAAAAGATATTTTTTCTAAACTTGGCAATAAACTACAATCCAATTCCAAAAAAAAGATAATTAGAGAAAATATATTTTTTAAAGAATGGGACGTATTTGATCCCTCTATCATTGCTTATAACGAAAAATGGCTCAGAGACTTAAGCTATATACAAGATGCTAAAATTTTAGCAATGGTTACCCCTTATGATACCAATCAAGTTGATGTCATAGTGGTAACGAAAGATTTATTTTCCTACGGTGGAGAAGTGTTGATTAACAATAAAGACGCTTATGCAGCAAAACTTAATAATATCAATTTTTTGGGGACCGGTAATAGTATTCAAATTATTCAAAACTTCGAAAATCAAAGAAGTCCAAAATCTGGATGGGGTTATGATTTTGGTTTGACTAACTTTTTAGGGACTTTCATATCAATCAATGCTGGTACCAATCAATTTGGCAATAACATTTCAAACAATGCTCTATCTGCAAGAAAAAATTATATCAGTGTGCAAAGACCCATCCTCCACCCAAATAGCAAATGGCTTGGCGGAATAGAATACTTGGAAAATATCAATATAAATGTTTTTCCTGAAAAATGGGACACCATTTTTAACCGACAATTAAACTACAATTTAAAAAATAAGGATGTTTGGATTGGTTATCAATTGACAAAAAATAAAAAACTAATCAAATTAAACGAGTACAGACAATTTATTCAATATAGATATCTTGAAAATAATTTTAAAGAAAGGCCCATTGACTATTTATTGCAAATAGACAGAAACTATCAAAATCTTAAAGCAAATTTTTTATCTTTTACCTTAGTTAGACAATCAGTTTATCGCACAAGGTACTTATATGGTTTAGGGAGATATGAAGATTTACCTATTGGTCAATCCCTAACTTGGACCACAGGTCATTCTCAAATAGAAAAAGATAAATCCGCATATCTTGGTTTTAAATTTGAGCAATATAAATTATCAAAAAAAGAGAATTACAACCATATCATTGCAAATATTGCAACAAGTTATATGAATAAGTCATTTCAAGATATTCGATTTCTGAGTAGCTTGGAGCAATTTAGTAAATTGAAATACTTGAATAATGGATTGGGTTATAGACAAATTTTAAATTTAAGTTTTACCCAAACCTTAAAAAATAAATACAATGAAGCACTAAGAATCAATAGTATTTTTGGTATTCCTCAATTGAATAGAGAACAAATCAAAGGAGGTACACGTTTATCTGCCAACTGGGAAACAGTTTTATACAATAATCGAGTAATATGGGGCTTTAAATCTGCTCCATTTATTTTTGGTAATTTTACTTACATAAGGGCCGTGGACATTCCAATTTTAAAAGGAGATATCTATACCGCTATAGGTTCTGGCATGAGGATAAGAAACGAAAACCTTATTTTTGGGACTATCGAATTAAAAGGATTCTATTTTCCTAGAACAAATCAACAAGTAAGTCCGTGGAATTTTAGCCTTCTTACCAACCTTAGATACAAGTACAATTCAAATATCGTTGAGAAACCAAATTTTGTTGAAATTAACTAATTTTCAGCCTTTCCACTCAACCATTCAGGTCAAAAATTGTTATGATAAGTATGGTTCAAGCATATAATTTTTTAGCAAGTTGGCAGTTATTCCCAGAGAAATGTGATTTTGAATACCAGATAGTTCCAAAATCGGGTAATTACAAAATTGAGACTGTTCAAAATGGACATCTATTGAGTTTTAGCCACAATTGGGTCAACTTAGAAAACGATGCATTTTATGCACAATATCAAGTGAACCCCAATGGCCAACCAATGGCATTTGAAAATATCGAATTAGCCCAAACCATTAGTGCCGAAATCAACAATGCTTCTTGTTTAACAGTACAATTTTATAAAGAGAATAGTGTAAGCCTTAAAGTAGTGCATGAGATTTTAGCGAACGGATTTTTAAAAGTAACACATGAAGGATTTAAGGAAGACCAAACGCCTTTCAGGAATATTGAAGTATACCATAAGCAATTAAGTGTATTGCCTTATGCATCTTCTGCAGGAAGTGTAGCGATTCGACCTACTAAAGAAGGAGTCATCAAACATAAAGCGCTTTCTGCTATGGAGGATCAAACCAATATGCAGCTCAATCAAATTAAAGAGCAAATTGAATTACTTGCAAGACAAGCTCAGGAAATTCGTAAAAGAAAAGA
>JAURIP010000119.1 GCA_030832695.1 Sediminibacterium sp.
TACTGCATCTGATTTTGAGATTCCTGCACTGGTTATCTATCAAAAAATAGTTGACATCATCATTGCTGGCAATGATTCGGCACAATTGCATTTTTACATTGTTGGTGACCACATTCCATCTCATTTTCAGGAGGCATATACGACCAATGAAAGCAATGTTACTATCATCAAAACACGGGAGGCGAAACAATTGGTTGGTCAAGTGACCAATGCCATGGTGCTGCATTTTGGGTCTATATTAAAAGGAAGTGAATCTTTTCCGCATTATTTCATACCCTTAACTTATCCAAACATTGACAAAACAGCCTCTTTTTTCAATCAATTTCGTCAACAACGTCAATTCAATAAGTATATAAAAAAAGCGGCGGGCGTTTTTTATATAAATCAATGGGGAGAAGATGCGTTAAACAATAAATATAAAAAAGAGGGTTCGCATTTTCAACATGCTGTTTTGCCTACTGCTGTCCCACCAGTATTTGATTGGCTTATCTTATCTGAAACCAAATCAGATTTGACGCAGGGTTCAAATTATTTTTTGTGTTTTATGCAGCCAGCTAATTTTGTCGCCACTTTAAAAGAATTCTCGCATTTTAAAAAATGGCAACAAACTACAATGGCCATGGTTTTTGTTTTTGAAACGCTTAAGCAATGTGCTATTGCAAAAGATTTATTAAAAGGCTATAAATATAAAGAGTCTATTTATATTAAATGCATTCATGAAGTAAAAATGGAGTGGATTGCTGCATCCTATGCTATTTTTTGGGGGCATATTAATTTTAATAAAACTTCTTGGATACAATGGGCCATTCATTATGATGTTCCCCACTTGATTGATCAAAAAAATAATATTCCTGAATCTTGGCTAAGGGCTGGCGAAGTTTTTTCATTTGATCTATCCCAGTCTTTGTCGGATCATTTTAAATTATATTATAGAGATGAAGTGTATCGACAAGCGCGCGCCAATATGGGGTCGGAGTGGCTGTCCAATTTAGAAATGATTGCCCCAGCTGATGGGAGTGTTAAAATCCCCGCTGACTTAAAAGCTTAAGGCGTATCTTATGTAATAAAATAGTATTTTTGCGTTACAAAAATTACATTATGCATCAATCTACTATTAATGTTCTGATAGATTTAGACGAACAAAAAATCCCACAAAATATTAAGTGGTCTGCTTCCGATAGCACTGCAAATGAAACGCAAGAGGCCAGAGCAATGATGCTTACTTTATGGGATCCTAGCGATAAAACTGCTTTGCGTATTGATTTATGGACGAAGGATATGATGGTGGATGAAATGGCCGACTTTTTCTATCAAAATTTAATGGGCATGGGCGAAACCTATTTAAGAGCAACACAGGATCAAGCAATCGCAAATGATTTTAAAGAATTTGCCTATTCATTTTATAAAAAGTTTAGTGCAAGTCAAATCGCAGAAAACAAATAAATAATTAAAATTATGAGTTTAGAAACCGAAGTGATGTCCTTAATGAAGGATGCAATGAAAAATAAGGATGAAGCAATGTTGAGAGGCTTGAGAGCCATCAAAGCTGAAATTATAAAAGCAAAAACTGACCCGGGTGCCAATGGTGAAATATCCTCCGACACCGAATTAAAGTTGTTGCAAAAATTAGTAAAGCAACGTAAGGACTCATTGGCTATTTATGAACAACAAAGTAGACCAGATTTGGCAGTGAAGGAATCAGAAGAAATTGCCATTATTGAAAAATTTTTACCAGCGCAAATGAGTGAAGAGGACGTGAAGGCCGCTGTGCAAGCTATTATTACTGAAATAGGCGCATCAGGCCCACAGGATTTAGGTAAAGTAATGGGCATTGCCACCAAACAACTTGCAGGACAAGCAGATGGTAAAATAATTTCGGCAATTGCGAAGTCACTACTTACTGCTTAATTATGTGGTTAGATATTTTAACAGGTACCCTGCTTATTGTTGCAATTTTGCAAGGCTTACGTAAAGGTTTAATCAAAGCCCTACTTTCCTTTTTTTCTTTTTTCATAGGGCTCATTGTTGCTTATCAATTTGCAGGTTGGGTAGCGAGATTATTAAAACAATATACAAAAATCGAAAGCCATTGGTTGCCTTTTATCTCCTTTCTAATTGTTTTGTTAGTGGTGTTATTTTTAATCAGATGGGTTTCTGGTTTATTGCAACAAACCGCAGAAGTGTTAATGTTAGGCTGGTTGAATAAATTATTGGGAATTGTACTATATGGCTTTATTTACTTTACCATTTGGAGCGCCTTGGTCTATTTTTTACAAATTTTAGGGGTGTTGGAGGCGGTTAAAATGAAAGATGCATATAGTTATTCCTACTTGCAAAAGTGGTGGCCCTATTGTACTGAAAAAATGAGCCAATGGTTACCCTTTATTAAAACAACCATTGCTTCCTTCCCCAATCCATTTAAGTAAGCATTTACTATTGATTGCCGGTTCCGCACTTTATCGTGGCTTATGCAGCTTTTTGGCCGTTATAATTTCGTTAATTTTCCATTGTCAAATCGGGTTATAATTGCCCCATTTTGGCATTATTTACAATGATTTAAGTATCTTTAACCGCATTGTCAATGAGTAAATTACTTGTTTAATAACAGTAGGTAATTTAGGTGTTCAATTTAAGATATGATGGAATACGAAATACAAAAGGACGGAAAATTTAATTACCTGGAGGTAGGCGAAGGGGAAACGCTCATGCTTTTGCATGGACTTTTCGGTGCGCTAAGTAATTTTTCTGGTTTAATTGAAAAATTCAGGCACACCCATAAAGTGGTGGTCCCAATTCTGCCATTGTTCGATTTAGATTTATTACATACCTCTGTTACCGGATTGGCGAAACATGTGGAACAGTTCATTGAAGCAAGGGGATATCAAAATGTTCATTTATTAGGAAATTCCCTTGGAGGGCATGTAGGGTTAGTTTATATTTTAAAACATCCTGAAAAAGTAAAGTCACTTATTCTAACGGGTAGTAGTGGGTTGTATGAAAACGCAATGGGAGATACCTATCCTAAACGTGGCGATTACGAATACATTAAAAATAAAACAGCACAAACATTTTATGATCCTAATGTAGCTACAAAGGAATTGGTGGATGAGGTTTTTGAAATTACACGTAATCGTATTAAAGTGATTAAAGTACTTGCATTGGCAAAAAGCGCAATTCGAAGTAATTTGGGTGCAGAATTAAACGAAATAAAACAGCCCACTTTATTAATTTGGGGTAAAAATGATTGTGTGACACCACCATTGGTGGGGGAGGAGTTTAATAAATTAATTCCGAATAGTCAGTTACACTTTATTGATAAATGTGGTCACGCACCTATGATGGAAGTGCCAGACGAATTCAATACAATCCTAGAGAAGTTTTTAACTGAACTACCTAAATAAACAATTTGAAATGTTAGCTTCCTCTATTGCTATATCCGGTTTTCCGTTGCTTCATTTTGAAGATACGGTTTCCTTTGCATTACAATGTATGGAGGATTACGATATACAGCATCTGCCATTAGTGAAGGAGGAATATTTTGTAGGATTGGTCAACAAGGAGGATCTTTTAAATCTTGCTACTGATCAAACACTAATTCATTTAGCTGACGAGCTTCCACGTATTGGTATTTTAGGTTCCATGCATTTTACAGCAGCCTTAAATTTATTTGCTAAAAATGAGTTATCACTTTTACCAGTATTAAATGAGCAACAGGAATGCACTGGGGTGATACTTCAAAAAAATTTAAATGATTTGTTGGCTAAATTTTTAGGTGTGGATTATCCAGGTGCTATCATTGTTGTATCAGTTTCGCCTTATCAATATTCGCTAGCCGAGTTAAGCCGTCTCGTTGAAACAAATAATGCGCAAATATCCCAGTTAAACACTCATTTCGACGAGGCAAATGGCTCACTTATTATTACTATAAAGTTAAATAAGGAAGAAGCAGATGTGATTATTGCAACGCTTCAAAGATATAATTATCAAGTACTTCATTATTTTGGTAACACCATTATGCATAATGATATTGAAGATCACTACCACCACTTAATGAACTACTTAGATGTTTAAGATTTCTCGATGCTCATTTGTTTTTTTATTTTCTATTATATGTGTTTCTGCTAACCTGAAAGCACAGGTGCGTATTAACACCATTCAGGTAGAAGGAAATAATCGAACAAAAAATTATATTTTATTAAGAGAGTTACCTTATCATGTAGGCGATCAAATTAACAAGGACTCATTATCTATTTTAAATACATTATCACAACAGCAACTTTTTAATACTTCATTATTTTTATCTGTTAAAGTAACGCCTGTTTATCCATTGAAATATGATAGTAGTATTGTTGACATACAAATTCAAGTAAAGGAAAGATGGTATTTTATACCCAAACCGTATTTCAAGTGGGTAGATCGTAATTTTAATCAATGGTGGACTGAGCAAAACCGAAGTTTGGATCGGGTAAATTACGGTATCACTTTGAGTCAAAAAAATGCCACTGGTAATAATGACAAATTGGTCATTGGGTTTATTGGCGGGTACACACAACAAAATATCATTCAATACCAATTACCTTTTTTTGATAAAAAATTGAAATTTGGTATGGGGGGAGGTTGGCAAAATTATAACCAAAAAGAGTTTAATTACAACACCGAGAATGATAAGCAGGTATTTGCCAAAACCAATGATTTTATTAGAAAAGGTTACCGTGCCAATATCAACTTATCTTATCGTCCTAATTTATTTGAGCGATACTCATTACAGTTGGGATATGGAAACGACCAATTATCTGATTCTGGATTTTTAATTCAGCCCAATTTTTTAGCGACTCAAAAAAAAGAGATGACCTATGGAGACATCGCTTTAGGGTATACCAAAATTGCATTTGATTATAACGCTTATCCCACCAAGGGAGCTGGAACTGAGTTGCTTTTATTCCAACGTTTTTCCAAAGGGGCACCATTTACTTCCATTCAGTTCAGAAAATTAAAAGCACATTCGTTTTCGAAACAAAATTTTATTTTCATTGAATCAAATTCACAAGTGAAATTTTTAGCCAATGATAACTTTTTAGATCGTCGTTTGCTGGGCTATGGAAATTTGCAAATGAATGGATTAGAATATTATGTAGTTGATGGCAATGCGGCTACCATTTTAAAAACGGCCTTTCATCATTCCTTAGGCAGCTTTACTGTTAAAAATCCGATCACTCAAAAGTTTTTACCTGAAGTGAAATATGATTTTTGGATTCGCGTTTTTACCAATTTAGGGTATGTATATAGTGATCGCCCTTTAAATAACAATAAATTATCTAATACCCTGATTAGAACCGCTGGCATTGGTTTAGATGTGATCAGTATTTATGATTTTGTGTTAAAAATTGACTATAGTGTGAATCAGCTTGGAGACAAAGGAGTATATTTACACGGCGGAATTAATTTTTAATTTAGATGAAAGTAGCAATATATAGTAGGGGGTTTGA
>JAURIP010000328.1 GCA_030832695.1 Sediminibacterium sp.
TAGCCACTGGTATTGAAGATCATAATAATTATGCCGTTGACTTTATTGAAGCGACGCGTGTGATTAAACAATTAATGCCATTAGCAAAAGTAAGTGGTGGTGTATCCAATGTATCATTTTCATTTAGAGGAAATGATACAGTACGTGAAGCAATACACGCCGTATTTTTATTCCATGCCGTTAAATCGGGTATGGATATGGGTATTGTGAATGCAGGTCAATTGGAAGTATATGATGAAATTGAACCTACATTAAGAAACCTGTGCGAAGATGTTATTTTAAATAAGAACAATGATAACAATGAAGCAACCGAAGCTTTAATTCAATATGCAGATACGGTTCAAGCAAAAGGAAAGGTCGAAGTTAAAAGTGCCGCATGGCGCGAAGGTACTGTTGAAGAAAGATTGGCGCATTCCTTAATTAATGGGATTACCGATTTTATTGATTCGGATACCGAGGAAGCAAGATTACAATATAGCGAACCATTGGAAGTGATCGAAGGCCCTTTAATGGCGGGCATGAACCAGGTGGGTGATTTATTTGGATCTGGAAAAATGTTTTTACCCCAAGTAGTAAAAAGTGCGCGGGTAATGAAAAAGAGTGTGGCAGTATTAACCCCTTACATTGAAGCAGAAAAAGAAAGAAAAAAGTTAGCCTCCATTAATCCAAATGGTATTAGCAAAGGCCCTGCTAAAATATTATTAGCTACTGTAAAAGGAGATGTACATGATATTGGAAAAAATATTGTGGGCGTTGTACTGGGATGTAATGGTTATGAAATTATTGACTTAGGGGTCATGGTGTCTGCAGATAAAATTTTAACAGAAGCACAAAAGCAAGAAGTGGATATTATTGGGTTGAGTGGCTTAATCACCCCTTCCTTAGATGAGATGGTTTATATCGCCAAAGAAATGAAAAGAAGAGGAATGAATATTCCTTTGATGATTGGCGGTGCCACTACATCACGTATGCATACCGCAGTAAAAATTGCACCTGAATATCAGGATGGTGTTGTGCATGTACTCGATGCATCAAGAAGTGTAACCGTAGCAGGTTCTTTATTAAACAAGGATCAAAAAGCACCCTTCTTACAAGAATTAGAAACAGCCTATACTGCTTTAAAATTTGATTTTGATAATAAAAAAACAACGAAGCAATCACTTGCCTACCTAGATGCATTAAAAAACAAAGCGCTGATTGATTGGAGCGCATTCCAAGTAACTGCTCCTAGCTTTACTGGAAACAAAGCCATTGCAATTGATGACTTGTCCGTGCTTGTTGAATACATTGATTGGAAACCATTTTTTATCGCTTGGGAATTACATGGTAATTTTCCTGCCATCTTAACAGATGAAAAAGTGGGTGAGGTTGCAAGTAAATTATATGAAGATGCTAGGGCCTTATTAAATAAAATCGTGAGCGAAAAATGGTTAACTGCAAAAGGCGCTGTTGGATTTTGGCCAGCCAAGGCAATCGAAGATGATGTAATACTTGAAGATGGTGCAGAACATGTTGCATTACATTTTTTAAGGCAACAGGCCAAAAAAGCGGAAGGACAAACTAATTTTTCTTTGGCCGATTTTATCTGTCCAGCCACTGAAAATAAAAAAGATTATATCGGTGCTTTTGCTGTAACCATACATGGTATTGAAAAACATATCAAAGCATTTGAAGAAAATTTAGACGACTACAATAAAATTATTTTACAAGCATTGGCCGATCGATTGGCGGAAGCATTTGCGGAGTATTTGCACGTTAAAACCAGAAAAGAATATTGGGGATATGCTGCAGATGAAACATTAACGAATGAATCATTAATTAGTGAACAATACCAAGGCATTCGTCCAGCACCGGGTTATCCTGCTTGTCCAGATCATACTGAAAAATACACCTTATTTAATTTATTAAACGCGGAGCAACATACAGGCATTACTTTAACTGAAAGTTTGGCCATGTATCCAGCTTCGAGTGTATGTGGTTGGTATTTCGCACATCCACAAAGTCAATATTTTGGATTGGGTAAAATTCAACAAGATCAAGTGATTGATTATGCAAAAAGAAAAGATAAGCCATTAGAATATATCACAAGGTGGTTGCAACCTGTGATTGATTAATATTTTATACTTTCTCAAATAACCACCACAAGCGTTTACGCGGCTTAACAATATAATGTTTGTTAACGTAAGTGCTAATATGATGTATCGCTTCCTCACAACTGTCCGTAAAGAGTATAAACTTTTTATCCTCAGGTGAAATCGTCCCTTCCTGAATCATGTGTTCCATCCATTGCTGAAACGGTTGGTAAAACTGACGCCCCATCACTACAATAGGAAAATCATTTATCACTTTTGTTTGCGCTAAGGTTAATGTTTCAAAAAATTCATCCTGTGTACCGAAGCCACCGGGCATAATCACAAAGGCATAAGA
>JAURIP010000256.1 GCA_030832695.1 Sediminibacterium sp.
CTCGCTGGTAAAATATATCCCATTACGTTAATAGGCTTAGCGCTTGTTTATATTATTTTATTCTTTTTTAAAGCACATTTTTTTTCAAAAAATAAATACTACTACTATTTAATTTTACAACAAGCTATACTCATTATTTTTGCCCTTTATATGCCTTTATGGCTTTGCTTTGCCTTTTATTTTGGATTCTGGCACTCTTTATTATCATTCGATAAAATAAGAATCACTTTTGGTATGCCCAATGATTTTAATGGGTGGAAAAACTTACTTATCAAATCGGCCCCCTTTTCTATCATGGCATGGTTTGGATTTTTATATATAACCTTTCTAACGCTCAATAGCAAGGATGCTTCTGGCATTTTTACACTACTATTTATTAGCTTGTCTGTGCTTGCACTTCCTCATTTACAAATATTTACAAAGATTAAGTTGAAGCCAGATTAATAGGGATCAGTATATTTCATTTTTGATTGCCCAAAAATTTAAAATTTAACAATCAAACCTATAAAATAATCTAAGATTTTCTTAATTTGAGTATAATAATTAGCATCTAATACAGTATCTAATTATTAAAAAAGTATATACTTAAATATTAATTAATATGTCCCTTGCCCCCAAAACAAGTGCATTAGGTTTAAATACTTATAAAGGCAATTGGATGTCCTTGCATTCGAAGCACTTGCTAAATCGTACCCTATTTGGTGCCAAGGCCTCAGATATTGAATATTTTAAAACTAAGGGTTTAATGGCCAGTATAGATGAATTACTGAATATTCAAACTACTGCTTTACCACCACCATTAAACGATTACAACTCAACAACATTCACCGATCCTAATGTACCATCGGGTAAAACATGGGTAAATGATATAACTACCGATGGGACCATTAATAGCTATCGCCGAAATAGTTACAAAAAATGGCTAATTAGTGTTTGGTTAGGGCAAGAAAAAAATATTCGTGAAAAGTTAAGCCTATTTTGGAGTAATCATTTCGGTACAGAAGCAGATACGATAGGATATGGCTCAATGATTTATAACCATCATCAAATTTTTAGAAATAATTGCGTTGGTAATTTTAAACAAATGGTGCGTTTGGTCACCACCGACCCAGCAATGCTTCGATATTTGAACGGTTATCTTAATACTAAAACAGCGCCCGATGAAAACTATGGAAGAGAGTTGCAAGAATTGTATACAGTGGGTAAAGAGGGGGGTGCTAAATACAGTGAAGAGGATGTAAAAAATGCAGCTAAAGTTTTAACTGGATGGAGAATAGATGCCAATTTTAATTCAATTTTTGATAGCGCTCGTCACGATACCACTAACAAAACATTTTCTAGTTTTTATAAAGGTACTATAATCACTGGCAAAACAGCTGCCAATGGCGCTTTGGAAACAGATGAGTTATTGACCATGATTTTTCAAAAGACGGAACTGGCAAAATTTATTTGTCGTAAACTATATAGATATTTTGTTTATTACTATATTGACAATACTATAGAGAATAATATTATAACTCCACTTAGTAATATATTTATTGCAAATAATTACGAGATAAAACCTGTATTAAAAACCCTTTTATCTAGTGAACATTTTTATGATACGCTGTATATTGGCTGTCAGATAAAAAGTCCGGTCGATCATGTCATTACTTTTTTAAGGCAGTATGAAATTATATTTCCAAATGCAATTACTGATTACACCGATTCGTATTTTTTACATAATTATATGGTGAATCAACTTATTAGCATGGGCCAAAACCCTGTTGACCCTCCCAATGTATCAGGCTGGCCTGCTTATTACCAAACCCCAGATTACAATAAGCTTTGGATAAATGCTGATACCCTTCCTAAGCGCAATAAGTTTACCGATTTAATGATAGAAACGGGCTATACAAGAAATGGAAAAAAAGTGATAGTAAATACAATACAATTTGCTAAAAATGTTTGCCCGAATCCTTCCGATCCAAATGTACTCATTGAAAGTGTATTTTCATTTTTAGTTTCTACAGAAATAGATGCCAGTTTAAAAGCTAATTTAAAAAAACAAATTTTATTATCTGGTCAAACATCGGATTATTATTGGACGGATGCATGGAATGCCTATACTTCGAGTCCAACCACTATTAATTATAATACTGTACATACAAGGCTTAAATCCTTATTAAAATATATTATGAATTTGCCAGATTATCAATTACAATAAAATGGAAAGACGAAAATTTATAAGAAATAGTTTAGCTTTAGTTGCACCCACTATGATTAGTGGCAATGCTATTCATGTTTTACAGGACCATCCTTTATTAAACACCGCACTACTTTCAACCTCCAATACGGACAAAGTACTTGTTATTGTTCAATTAAGTGGTGGAAACGATGGGTTGAATACTGTTATCCCATTAAGTAATTATGCTAATTATAAGAATGCTAGAACCAATATAGCCTTGCCAGAAAATAAGGTCTTAAAATTAATGGGAAATAATGCTACAGGTATTCATCCCTCTATGACTGCCTTTCAAAATATGTTTACAGATGGGAAATTGAATATTGTACAATCGGTTGGATATCCTCAACCAAGCTTTTCACATTTTAGAGCTACCGATATATGGATGTCTGGATCTGACAGCGATCAGTATTTAAATACTGGTTGGGCTGGTCGTTTTTTAAATTATGAGTATACCGATTATCCAGATGCCTACCCCAATAAAACCAACCCAGATCCAATTGCCATTCAGATAGGATCTCTGTCAACACTTACTTGCCAAGGTCCTGCTGTAAATATGGCATTAAGTATTTCAGATCCAAGTTCTTTTTATAATTTAATTGAAGGCACAGACGCTATTTCTGCAAATACCAATGCTGGTTATGAACTTAGCTTTATAAGAAGTATTGCCAAACAAACTAACCTGTATACGGTAAGAATTAAACAAGCATCCGATAGCGTAACGCAACAGGTTGCTTATCCAAATAATAATTTAGCAGCGCAACTAAAAATTGTTGCTAGATTAATTAAAGGCGGATTAGAAACTAAAGTATACTTGGTTAATTATGGTGGCTTTGATACACATTCGGGTCAAGTCGTATCAAGTGATACCACCACAGGTACGCATGCTAACTTGTTAAAA
>JAURIP010000316.1 GCA_030832695.1 Sediminibacterium sp.
AAATTAAAACACAAACTGATAATTTCTTAAATAATATAAAATGAGTAAATTAAGAAGACATATGGGCGCTAATGTTCCCTCTGTTGTAGAAACAAAAAGTTTAAAAGCATTAAAAGCTAAAACTGGTAATTTGTATGAGTCAATCTCCATCATCTCTAAAAGAGCGAATCAAATTAATATCTCTATCAGAGAGGAATTACATTCGAAATTAGAAGAGTTTGCAAGCCACACAGATAGCTTGGAGGAGATTCATGAGAACAAGGAGCAAATTGAAATTTCAAAGGCTTATGAGCGTATGCCAAATCCTGCGATTTTAGCTACTGCCGAGTTCATTGATGATAAAATTCATTATCGTAAAAATGAAGAGACGGATTTATTTCGTTAATTCAAATGTAATAATATTAAAGCGTCCCGAAATGTGTAAACTATCGGGACGTTTTTGTATTTTAGAGATATCCAATGGCATTAAAAATTAGGACGTATCATGTATAGGCTCGTTCCCATATTTTGTTTAGTTATTCTATTGCAATATTCATCTGTTGCACAGGAATTGAATGCGACCATCACCTTGCAAACAAGTAAGGTGGAGAATCAAGTGGATCCTAAAACCTTCGTTCAATTACAAAGTCAATTAAAGGATTTTTTAAATCAGCGTAAATGGACGTCTGATGCATTTTCAAATGAAGAGAAAATAGATTGTAATTTTTATATCACCATTGAATCCATTATTTCCTTAGGGGTGTATGAAGCCAAATTAAGTATTGTATCCAATAGACCCGTATTCAATAGCGCCTATACTACGCCTTTGCTTAATATGCAGGATGCGAATTTTGTATTTAAATACCAATTATCACAGCCTATTGAATTTAACGAAAATAGGGTGCAGGGAGCAGATCCATTAGCGGCTAACTTAACGGCAACTTTGGCTTATTATATATATGTTATTCTTGGTTTGGATTATGATTCATATTCATTACAAGGAGGAAAGCCTTATTTTAATAAGGCTTTAAATATTGTAAATAATGCACCAGAGGGTTCTGGTATTACTGGTTGGAAATCCTATGATGGACAAAGAAACAGGTATTTGTTAATTGATAACTTTACCCAAAGTGGTTTTGATAAATTACACAGTGTATTGTATAGTTATTATAGAGAAGGGCTGGATCAGTTGGTTGAAAAACCTGCTGTTGCAAAAGCAGCTATTTTAAATTCCTTAATGAGCATGCAGGAAGTACTCGAGGCGAGTTCGAATACAATGGCAGTTCCTATTTTAATGCAAGGTAAGGTTACAGAGATCATTGGCATTTTTGGAAATGCGGATAAGTCAATGAAAAAGCAATTAATTTCGACACTATCAGCAATTGACATTACCAATATTAACAAGTACAAAGAAAAATTAGAATGAGGTATTTAATATTTATTATCCTCTTATTTTTTGCAGCCTGTGACTTTTCAAGCAAAGGAAAGCCGGTGGTTGAATTTCCTGTGATGCAGAAAGTCATATGGGAATTGATGAAATCGGATGATTATTATATCCGGGTTTCATTATCAGATTCTACTTTAAAAGGGAAGCATAAAAATATTGAAATGTATGAGCAGATTTTTCAATTAAACAAAATAACGGCCAAGGATTTTTATACGACTATTGAATATTACGAAAAACACCCAATTTTGTTTAAGGAATTAATGGATTCGGTGAGCAGTTTGTCGAAAAAGGAAAATTTAACACCAATAAGGCCGTTAATAAAATAAAATACAAGTTCCCTTTATTACTTTTGTAAAAACTATAATTAATCATTAAAATTCATAAAAAATGAGCATTTCAATCGGACAAGCAGCTCCTGCTTTTACATTATTTGACACAGACAAAAAAGCAATTTCATTATCAGATTACAAAGGAAAAAACGTTGTTGTATTGTTTTTCCCTTTAGCATTTACAGGCGTGTGTACTACTGAATTATGTAGCATCAGAGACAACATTGGTGTTTACAATACTGCAAACGCGGAAGTATTGGGTATTTCTGTTGATTCTTTATTTACATTAGGTAAATTTAAAGAAGAGCAAAAATTAAATTTCTCTTTATTAAGCGATTTTAACAAAGCTGCATCAAAAGCATTTGATGTATTGTATGAAACTTTCCCAGCATTTGAAATGCAAGGCGTTGCAAAGCGTTCTGCTTTCGTGATTGATAAGGAAGGGGTAGTGCAATATGCTGAAATATGTCCAACACCAGGTGACTTGCCTAATTTTGAGGCAATCCAAACAGTGTTGAATACATTAAACTGAAATATTGCTAATTGCTAATATCATAAAAAAGGGTCCCGATTTATCGGGACCCTTTTTTATTTCTTGCTAGTTATTAAAACTTGATTTTCTATCTATCACAAACCTCCACAATCAAAAACTTTAAATAGTGGGTATTTTCCATACCCCAAATAATAGGGTGATCGCTGGATTGGGATTGATAAGTCACTTGCCTGATTCTTTTTTTAGCATCTCTTGCAGCCATATCAATGGTATCTAAAAACAA
>JAURIP010000112.1 GCA_030832695.1 Sediminibacterium sp.
AAACCGACCAAATCCTGCATATCTGCAACTAATTTGTCCATTTTTTCAGGAACCACATTTAACCTGGATAAATGTGCCAAATGGGCTACTAATTTGTTATCTACTTGCATAATACAAATGTAATCCAAAGCTAGCAACCCCCAAGGCGCATTTGTTAAATGGTCATAAGAAACAACCAGTGGCAAAAAAAATAGGGGAATTTGGAAGATTTTTTTGAAAATAGTTGCATAACTAACTAATTTTACAAAAATGTGCTTTTATGCAAAGATCAATTAAAAAAGTAGCGGTATTAGGAAGTGGCGTAATGGGTTCTCGTATTGCATGTCACTTTGCTGGGATTGGCGTGGAAGTATTGTTATTAGATATGCTTGCACCAGGTTCAAACGAAAGCACAAAAGCAAAGGAAAGAAACCAATTAGTGGATAGTTCACTTCAAGCGGCGATTAAATCAAACCCTTCCCCTTTATATCTTCAAAAATTTACACAAAATATTAGCACAGGAAATTTTACGGACGATATTGCAAAAATTAGCAATGCCGATTGGATCATTGAAGTAGTGGTAGAAAGATTAGACATTAAAAAAATAATTTACGACGAGGTTGAAAAATACAGAAAGCCAGGCACATTAGTGAGTTCAAATACTTCAGGCATTCCAATTCATTTAATGGCGGAAGGGCGCAGCGATGATTTTCAAAAACATTTTTGTGGCACGCACTTTTTTAACCCACCACGTTATTTGCGTTTGCTTGAAATTATTCCAACTACAAAAACAGATCCTAGTATTGTTGATTTTCACATGCATTATGGGGATGTATTTTTAGGTAAAACCACGGTGCTTTGTAAAGATACCCCTGCCTTTATCGCTAACAGAGTTGGGGTTTTCAGCATGATGAGTGTTTTACATATCATGGAAAAAATGGAATTAAGTATTGATGAAATTGAATCCATCACAGGACCAATTATGGGTCGCCCTAAATCAGCTACCTTCCGCACAGCGGATGTAGTTGGTATTGATACATTAGTGAAAGTAGCGAATGGGGTTGCTGCAAGTTGTCCAAATGATGAAGCTAAAAATATTTTCACTCTGCCTGCTTGGCTTGAAAAAATGGTGGCACAAAATTGGTTAGGTGATAAAACTGGTCAAGGCTTTTTTAAGAAAATAAAAACGGCTACCTCCAAAGAAATTTTAACACTAAATTTAAAAACTTTTGAATACGAACCACGCGTTAAAGTAAAATTTGCTTCCATTGGTGTTGCAAAAGCGATGGAAAGTTTACCTGAACGTTTAAAAAGTTTATACGCGGCGAAAGACAAAGCGGGTGAATTTGTACGTCAATTTCATTTTGCATTGTTCTCCTATATTAGCCATCGTATTCCTGAAATCAGTGATGAATTATACCGATTGGATGACGCCTTGAAAGCCGGATTTGGTTGGGAAATTGGGGCTTTTGAAACTTGGAATGAATTAGGCGCTACGCAAGTGGTGAGCGATATGAAATCAGCAGGATATGCTGTAGCACCATGGATTCAAACGATGTTAGATAAGGGATTATCTTTTTATAAAGTACAACAGGGCAAACGTTATTATTATGATGTTGCTACTGAAGCCTACAAATTAATTCCAGGCAGTGAGTCCTTCTTAATCTTATCTGATTTAAAAGAAAAGACCATTTGGAAAAACAGCGCTTGTACCATGGTGGATATGAATGATGGCATTGCAGGTTTTAGCTGGAACACCAAAATGAATAGTATTGGTGGTGAGGTTTTAGAAGGAATAAATAAAGCGATTAACATTGCAGAGGATAAATTTAATGGCTTAGTGATCGCCAACGAATCCAACTTATTTAGCGCAGGTGCCAACGTAGGTATGATATTTATGTTAGCTATTGAACAAGATTACGAAGAACTAGATATGGCGATTCGTACTTTTCAAAATAGTATGATGCGTGTGCGCTACTCTTCTATTCCTGTGGTAGTGGCCCCTCACGGACTTTGTTTAGGGGGTGGTTGCGAAATGAATTTACATGCGGATAGCATTTGTGCAGCTGCTGAAACTTATATTGGCTTAGTGGAATTAGGCATTGGTGTAATTCCTGGTGGTGGTGGAACAAAGGAACTTGTTTTACGCGCATCTGATGAAATGCATGCAGATGAGCCAGAAACCATTACGCTTAACCGCAGGTTTATGCAAATTGCTACTGCAAAAGTAGCAACCAGTGCACAGGAAGCGATGGACATGGGCATCTTAAGAAAATCACAGGATTTTATTTTACTCAATCAATCAAGACGCATTACCAAAGCCAAGGAGCAAGCATTACAATTGTTTAATGCAGGATATACTCAGGCACAACAAAGAAAAGATATTAAAGTACTAGGAAAAGCAGGCCTAGGTGCATTATACGCTGGCATTAATGGTATGCACAAAGCTGGATACGCGTCTGACCATGATGTAAAAGTGGCTAAAAAATTAGCATTTGTAATGTGTGGCGGTGATTTGAGTGAACCCACTACTGTCAACGAACAATATTTATTGGATTTAGAACGCGAAGCATTTTTAAGTTTGTGTGGCGAAAAGAAAACATTGGAACGCATACAATCAGTGATTACTGCAGGCAGACCGATAAGAAATTAGTTGCTATTTTTTACTAAGCTAATTAACACAAGTTGCTTGATTACAATAAATCATTCAAAGCTGAATGCAAAGTAGGGTAATCAAAATTAAAACCTGCTCCTTGTATTTTCTTTGAGGATACTTTGGCGCTTTTTAAAATTTCGATGCTCATCTCTCCCAACATTATTTTTAATACAAATGCCGGTACCGGTATGGGTAAGTAAAAACCCCTTAATTTTTTTGTAATAGCTATAATTAAATCTTTATTACTTATTGGATCAGGAGAAACCGCATTATATACCCCTTTAATAGAAGCTGTTTCAATGCCATGTATCATCATTTTACATAAATCATGATGGTGTATCCAACTGACCATTTGCTTTCCGTTTCCAAAGATTGTTGCCATCCCAAACTGCGCGGGTTTGATAAACTCAGCCAATGCACCCCCTTTCTTATTTAAAACGATCCCTATTCTTAAAGTCACTAATCTTATACCTAAGGCTTCAATGGGTTTTACGCTTTCTTCCCAACTTTTACAGGTTGCTCCCAAATATGCACCATCCACTGGGTCGGTTTCAGTAAATCCATTCATTAAACTTTGTGCAGTATCGGGTCCATACCAACCAATGGCCGATGCTGCAACCAGTGTTTTAACTTGATGTGAATTTTCAGTTAAATACTTCACCAACAAAGCACCCGACAATACCCTGCTATCCACAATTTCCTGCTTACGTTTTTTTGACCATCTTTTGTCTGCAACACCCGCACCTGCCAAATGAACAATCGTATCCGCATTGTGAATTGCTGAAGGATCAATATACCCTTTATCTATATCCCAAACAGCGTAGGTTAAATTGGGTACATTCGAAATCCGCGGCTGTCGCGTTAATACAATTACCTGATAGCCCTTGCTTAATAATAATTGCGTAAGCGATGTTCCCACCATTCCAGTTCCTCCTGTGATTAATACGGTATGCATTCAATAAAGGTACAATTTTTGTTTATTTCATTTGCGAAGGAGTGTAATCATTCGCAAAAAAACCCCGCCCAATGAAGGACGAGGTTACAACTAAAATCAACTATACATAAGAACTAAATCAATCCGGTTTTTTACCATCCATAAAAGTATTGATGGTTGAAATTTGTGTTTGGTTATTTTCATCCTTATCCACTGTATACTTGCTGTAATAATTTTCAACAGAAGCCAATGTATTACCAAACATTTCCATATTTCTTCTAACATATGCAGGTACTGATTCAAAATCATTACTTGGATCATTCACATTATTAATATTAAAAGATAAATTTCTTAATTTCTGAATACGCTCAGCCACTTTTTTTCTTTGCTCTTCTGCATTATCTAATGGCATATCATAATTAGCTTGTTGATTCACATGTGCAACGGGTGCATTGGACTCCTCTCTCATCACCAATTGCATAGAAGGCTCTTCCTCATATCTAAAAGAAGATTCAAAAATAACTTCCGCAGGTGCTGGAGTTTCAATCACAGGGGCATCATACATTTCAACAGTTACGAATTCTTCTTTCGTACTACTTTCATCCATCAACATTTCCGATTCCATCAATTCTTCTTCCATGAGTTCTTCTTCCATTAATTCTTCTTCAACCTCTTCATCGATGGTAATTTCTTCTAACATAAAGTCCTCTTCCATCTCCAAACTTGGATCTGATTCATTAATTTCAAAAATCACTTCATTGGATGCAATTACTGGAGCTGAAATTTCTTCTTCAACTTCGTCCGATTCCTCCACATAAATATTAGTAGGCTTACTTAATATAAATTCAGAAACAACGGTCGCTTCTTTCTCTGCTTCCATATTCAAAGTGAATATTTCTTCCTCCACTTCTTCCTCCATTTCTTCTTCAACTTCATCTTCAAAAGCAGGTTCCTCCTCTAATATTAAGGTTGGTATTAATTCATTATTCTCGAAAGCCATCACTTCCATTTCTTCTTCAACTTCGAATTCCTCGGCCACTTCCATCTCTTCCTCGACTTCTAATGCTTCCTCTTCCATAGCTATTTCAGCTTCCATTTCTTCTTCAATACTATCTGCAGCTTCAATAGACGCTTGCGCATTTAACTCCCAAATAGTATCATACTTATCTAATACCACTTCCTTCACTTCTTCTTCCACTTCTTCTTCCACTTCTTCTTCGGCAACTAATGAAGGAGCTTCCATCACGGGTGCTTGGTCAAATGAGAAATGAATGGGCGTTTCTTCAGTTTGATCTAAAATAAAATGATCCGCTGCTTTTTCATTTACTTCATTGCTTAATGGCTCCTCCTTGATTTGTTCAGTTGCAACTGCATCTGTAACCAATGTCATTACAATTTTTTCCTCAATAGGAGCCTCCGCTTTTTTTGGTGTTTCTGTTTTAAAAGGATCTTTACCTTCAAAACCTGTAGCGATTAAAGTAATCCCTAATTTTTTATCAAGGGTAGCATCATAGCCCATACCCATAATTACATCAGAATGCTCTCCAGTTCTTTCTCTTAAGAAATTATTAATGGTCTCTAATTCATCCATGGTGCACTCATGTTCCCCTTCGGCACTATTAATATTCAATAAAATCCATTTTGCACCTTTAATATCACTATCATTTAACAATGGTGAAGTCAATGCTTCCTCAATGGCTCTTTCTGCTCTATTCTCCCCTTCCACTTCAGCCTTTCCTAAAATAGCAACACCACCATTTTTCATCACCGTGCAAACGTCCGCAAAGTCAACAATAATGTGACCGCGGCTATTAATTACATCTGTTATACACTTTGCGGCTGTTGCTAAAACATTATCTGCTTTAGTAAATGCCTCTTTCATTTTTAAATTGCCATATTGAACACGTAATTTATCATTTGAAATCACCAACAATGTATCCACTAATGGTTTTAATTGATTGATTCCTTCCTCTGCTTGTTTTTGACGACGAGGTCCTTCAAATCCAAAAGGCGTAGTAACGATACCCACGGTTAGTAT
>JAURIP010000217.1 GCA_030832695.1 Sediminibacterium sp.
AGCGCCTAATACAATTTTAATTTCACCAGACTTAACTTTGTTCCAAATTTCAACTCTTTCGTTTGGATTGAATTTAGAATGATAAATTGCAATTTTACCACCAAAATATTGTTTAAGACGACGAATCATTTGTGCTGTCAAAGCAATTTCAGGCAGCATATACAAAGCCTGTTCATTAGACTGAATCGCATGTTCAATTAAAGCAGCATAGATCTGAGTCTTGCCACTTCCCGTGATGCCGTGTAATAGATTAACCGAATGTGTTTTCATTTGTTCCTTAATGGAATCACAGGCAAGCTGCTGTGCGGCAGATAATTTGTGCAAATTTGTATTGCCTAAACTTTCATCCACCGCCAAACGGTCTATTTTCTTTTTTTCAACTATAAGTATACCTTTATCAATCAATGCTCTTAATTGTGCATGTGTAGCACCTGATTTTTCTAGCAATGCTTTTTGTTGTACCAGTCCTTCTGTTTTTTGAAGGTGTAAGAAGGTAAGGAGGAGTGCTAGTTGTTTTGGAGCCCTGGTCCAATCATTCATCAATTCTTCTAATGCTGTTTCAGTATGATAATCGGGGTGTAAATGCAATAGATTTTCTACTTTAATGGTATACTTGTTATGCATTGTTTCCTCTACCGAACAAATGCCTTTTTGTATGAGTTTATTAATAACTGGATAAACTGATTTTTTATCTAATAGCTTTTGTATTTCAACTAAGCTTAATTGTTTTTTTATTTGCAATGCCTCAGAAATGATGTATTCTGTATCACTTAGATGAAGACTATCAATAGCTGCATCTTCATTCAATATAAATACACTTTCACTAGAAATTTTTAAATGGCTTGGTACTGCAGCTTGCATGACTTCCCCTTCGGTACACATATAATAACTTGCCATCCATTCCCACAATTGCAATTGCGCTGGATAAACAATGGGCGCATCATCCAAAATGCCCAAAATAGGTTTAGGGTTGAAGCTAGCAGGTTTTTCTGTGAGGATTTTTTTAATAATACCGGCATAACGCTTATTGGAACCCAGCATTACTTCTACACGCATACCAATCATCACCCCATCCACAAATTCAGTGGGGATGGCCCATGTATAGTTCTTAGGCAGGGCTAATGGTATGATGATTTCGGCGTACATATAAGGCTACAAAAATACATTAAGAAGCTGGATAGTTACGATATCTTCTCAAGCCATCATCCATCATCTGGTGTACCTGTTGCTTCAAAATTTCAACATCATCAAGGGTATAATTATCCACATACACAGTAGGTAAATAGACAACACGGTTTAAACCTGGACTAAGACTAAAAATACTACTAAAATGCATTCTGTCCACGGCATCTACCATGAGTACTGGCTGAATGGGCACCTGCATTTCAATTGCTAATTTAAAAGCACCATTGTAAAATTCCTTTAATGGTTTTTCGTCAGTCATACTAAATGTACCTTCTGGAAAAATAAATATGGATATTTTTTGTCTCAAGGCTTCTTTTAAATTTTGCAGACTTTGTCCTCTTTTTTCTGGGTTTGATCTATCTACCATAATCACGATATGTCTATAGAATAAACCGAATAGCGGAATTTTTGAGGATTCAAACTTTCCCAAGGGTTTGATGGGTTGATGTTTTAGTTGAACAATCGGAGGAATATCCATGTATGAATTATGATTACCTACAAAAACATGTGCTTGATTAAAATGATGTACCCCCTCGTAAATTTCTTGATGTCGCATACCTATGAATAGGTACAATGTTTTAGAAAAGTAACGCCCTATTTTATAGATGCCAATGGTTAAATATCTATACCCCATTGGTAGTATGAAAATCATTGCAAATAGTGATATGATTGTCAAACATGCAAATATGCATAAAGCGTAAATACAGTATATAATTTGGAAAAGGCGAACAATTTTTTTCATCATAGCCACTAATATAATAAAAAAGGCTCGAATAGAAATTCAGGCCTTAGATTGCTTGCTTGAATAATGTATATAATATAATTATTACTATGCTTTCATTGGGTTTCGACCATATTTCTCATCATGTTGTGTTTTATCAAGCCCGAGTTCTTCCTCTTCTAGTGATACCCGAAGTGGTAATATGAATGAGATCAATTTAAAAATGCCAAAAGAAACGGTGAAACTATATGAAACTACGATTACCATCGCTTTGATTTGTGTTAAAAAGAAAGCTGGATTACCATAAAATAGACCATCATTACCTGCAGGATTGATTGCTTTAGAGGCAAATACGCCAGTTAACAACATGCCTACCATACCACCAATTCCATGACAAGGAAATACATCTAAAGTATCATCTACTCTTGATAATCTAAATACATGGCTCAATACATTTGAAATAACTGCACCTACAACCCCAATAAATATACTTTGTGGTATTCCAACAAAACCTGCTGAGGGGGTAATTGAAACTAAACCAACAACTGCTCCTATACAGAATCCTAAAACAGATGGTTTTTTCCCTCTCATTACATCAAAAAACATCCATGCCAAACCAGCCGCCGCCGCTGCAGTGTTGGTAGTAGCAAATGCATTTATAGCTAAGCTATTTGCACCAAGTGCAGAACCACCATTAAATCCAAACCAGCCAAACCATAATAAACCTGTTCCAATTAATACATAAGGAATATTTGCTGGAGGAATTTCTTGTTGCTCTAATTTTGCACGTCTTGATTTTAATACAATTGCGCCTGCCAAAGCAGCGCATCCTGCACTAATATGTACCACTGTGCCACCTGCAAAATCCAATGCACCCATTTTTAAAAGAAATCCATTTGGATGCCATGTCCAGTGGGCCAAAGGTGCGTATACAAGTAAGATAAATAATACAATAAATAAGATGTAAGAAGTGAATTTGATTCTTTCAGCAACAGCGCCAACGACTAAACTAGGTGTGATGATTGCAAACATCAATTGATATAGTGCAAATAACAATAAAGGAATAGTGAATGGAACTCCGCCTTCTAATGCAGGCACACCGTTTGCTACCCCTTTAAAAAATAAATGGGTCATTGGATTGCCAATGATGCCATTGATAGATTGACCAAAACTCAAACTATAACCGATCGTTACCCAAATGATTGTGACAATACCTGCAGAGACAATACTTTTAATCATGGTAGAAATAATATTCTTTCTATGCACCATGCCGCCATAAAAAAAAGCAAGGCCCGGAGTCATAATGAATACCAAAGTCGTAGCAACTAGAATCCACGCGATATCTGCCGGACTATAGGTATTTGCATCACCTACATAACTTGGTAATTGAGGAACAAATAAAGCTGCAATAGCTATAGTCACTAAGAATATAAATGGTGCCCATTTATGTACAGAGTTTATGTGTATGTATTTATTGAAGCTCATTTTAATCATTTAATATTTAAACAAATTTACAAAAAATAGATTTTTTGTTAGATGAAATTTAAACGGTAATCAAACAGCTGATAATATTTAAGTATCAAACGTTCTTGTCTATTATTTCTAATAACGAACGTTCGCAATACAACTTTGATTTGAAAATTTATACTAGATCAACACGCATGGCATGTTCAATGGACGGAGCATGCTCAAAATGGTGCTTTGGAAA
>JAURIP010000084.1 GCA_030832695.1 Sediminibacterium sp.
TTATATGCATGGGTTGCCGGTGCCATCCTCTCCTATTTAGATGCCATGGTTTGGTCACAACTAGGGGCTGCACTTCCGAGAGCAGGTGGAAGTTTCCATTTTTTAAAGGAAGGTTACGGAAAAAAATTAGGTCCATTGATGAGCTTTTTGTTTGTATGGCAAACCATGATTCAAGCCCCACTAGTAATTGCATCCGCTTCCATTGGATTTTCACAATACGCGAGTTATTTTTTTAATTTCTCTTTCATTCAAGAAAAAATAGTGAGCGGGTCGGTGGTGATTTTAGTCATTAGTCTTTTATATAGAAAAATTGAATCCATTGGTAAGATATCTGTGTTTTTATGGGTGGGCGTTTTGGGAACCATGGCATGGATTATTTTTGGCGGTGTGATGCATGGTCAATTTTTAGAACCCATTAAACATATTAAAGATGGCTTTTCAATGCAACATGGATTTGTAGCCGCCTTAGGGTTCGCTAGTGTAAAAACAATCTACAGTTATTTAGGCTATTATAATGTATGTCACTTAGGCGGTGAAATCAAAAACCCAAGTAAAAACATTCCGAGAAGTATGTTTATCTCCATTACTGGTATTGCCATTTTATATTTATCGATGAATATTAGTGTTGCCAGTGTATTACCCTTAGATACCATCATGAGCAGCAAATATGTGGTGAGTGAATATATTAAAGCTTTGTATGGAGAAAAAGCGGGCGCGCTAGTTACTGTGTTAATTTTAATGGTCGCTTTTGCCTCTTTATTTTCTGCCACATTGGGCTACAGCAGAATCCCCTATGCAGCAGCTCAGGACAATTCCTTTTTTAGTTTTTTTGGTGAGCTTCACCCCAAACTACATTTCCCACACCGCTCCTTATTAGTATTGGGTGGCATTGCTTTTGGGTTTAGTTTGCTATTTAGATTAAAGGAAGTAATCGATGCCATTTTAGCTATGCGTATCTTAATCCAATTCATTGGTCAAGCCATTGGATTAATGCTATTAGTAAAACGTAAAGGAAAAACTTATTTTCCTTGGAAGATGCCTTTATACCCTGTTCCCTTATTGCTAGCAATTGTTATTTGGGTAGGTATTTTTATTTCAACAGGTACAAAAATGATGTTGAGCGGATTGGTGGTTATCAGTTTAGGATTGATTGCCTATTTTATAGCGACAAAAATGAAGTGGATCGGGAACGAAAGCGCAGCTACAACTACTGAATAAGGGCAGCTTGGATTTATTTACTTCTTGTTCCAATGCCACTAATCAGAAGGCCTAACACAAGTCCAATAATTAATCCGATTTTCACATTCTTAATTAACCAGCCTATTCCTAGTCCAATCAATAATAAAGTAAATAAACTTACATTTCGTCGCATGATATTATTTTTATTTGCTAATGCTTAGGTAATGCGATTAAGTTGGCTAATAATTTAAAGGCCCCTGGATTACCTGCTGGTAGTTGTCTAAATAAAGTTAAACTAAGATATACAAAATTACCCTTGCCATAAGGCGCGATTAATAAACTTCCATTGGAAGGCAACTCCCCTTTGTCACTCATTGAAAGTGGCATTTCAAAATGAGTATCAACATTCTCCCCTTGATAGGTACTGCGCTCTTGCACCCAATTTTCAAAGTCAGTTGCAGTAATTTTATTGGGTGTATTTAATACCACATGTTGCGGTAAAGCAAATGTAACAGGAACATTTTCCTGTGTTACACGCCTTCCTGAATTTACAATAAACGGATAGGGGCCAACCTTAATTTTTTGCAACCCTACTTGATTACTTTTTATATATTGTACAATCACATTGCCGCCTTGTTCAATGTATTTATTTAGTTCCTCATTATCCGTGGTTAAGTATTCATATAAATTATAAGCACGAATACCTACAACGATTGCATCAAATGATTTTAATTTATCCAATACAAAATCTGAAGGCTTTAAATAGGTCACCGAAAAACCCAACTCAACGAGCGCTTCTGGTATTTTATCGCCTGCGCCATCAATATACCCAATTTTTTTACCTTTTGTATTGACTTGCGCCTTTACAAAATTTGTGGTGGCAGTTGGGAAATAAGTAATGGTAGAAATATGATCATATTGAATTGTTTTTTGAAACACTGCAGATGCAGGTGTTGGCAATTGAACATTGGGGTCGCTTACTGAAAATGATTTTGATTCATTTTGTCCCAAATGATTGATGATTTGATAATTAACCGATATGGCCTTTTCGCCATTCAATAAATGTAATTCCTTTTCATATTTTATTTCCTGTCCAGGCACCACCGCAATGGGTTGATACACTTCTCCCTTAGTGAGATCCACATATTTGTATTGCACAGGAATTTGAAATTCAAATAATTGATTTTCTATGGTCACATTTAATTTACAAATAAAGGCGGGATCATTTTCGGGTTGACCAATCAATTGTTGGTCATTCACGACAAACATCCCTTCTGTTTTAGGAGATACTAACCAATAAGGTTGCGAAATAGACTGGGTCAATGGAATACTATAATTATGGTCCCAAAATAAATTCTGATTCACCCCCAAGGTTTTATTAAAAATAGAATCCCTGCCAGGCAATTGCACTAAACCCAAATTAACTTGCACATTTGTACGCTGATTCATACTGAATTGCAATGGCAAATTTTTTCCAGGAAAAACCTGTTGCTGAGTACTAGTGGCTTCCATAAATAAGCCTGCGCAAGCCTGAACCAAGGATTTGATTTCATCTAGTTTGTAATTTTTCCAAACGGAGCTTGGTAAATTATTGACTAACTTATATAATTGCACCAAATCCTTTACAGATTTTTCAGGATTCTCAACTTTATAGTTTTGTACAATAGCAGTAACAGCATCATGAATTTCAGGCGCATTTAATCGCGTCCAACTCGTATTCACGCCATCCATGATATCCTTCGTCGCTTTATCACCCGCTACCCAATCAAAATATTCGGTAATGCTGCCGCGACGACGAGGCCTTCCCTCCCCTTGACTTTTATGCATAGAGCGTGCTTCAGCGCCAATTTCACCATAATTTTTTCCTATTAAAGCATTGTATCCACCTACTTCAATTTTAAGTTGCTGATCATTGGTCGTGTTTGCACCACCAAAATTGAAAGTATTCCAAAGTATTCTTTTGGCTTGCCAAACGGTTACCCCATATTTAAATTGTTCTGGAAATTGCTTTGGATCAGCCGCTGCAATAAAAGCCTCCTTTGCTATAATTGCTGATGCGGCATGATGACCGTGCCCTGCGCGCGCATCCGGAGGAAAGCGCGCAATAATAATATCAGGTTGAAATTTACGAATCACCCAAACTGCATCACTCAGTACTTGTTGGTGATCCCAAATGGCTAAGGCTTCATCTGCTGATTTACTAAAACCAAACTCATATGCCCTTGAAAAATATTGTTCCGCCCCATCTTGTTGACGGGCTGCAAGTAATTCTTTGGTTCTTATTAATCCCAATTCAATACCTTGTTCTTTTCCTAATAAATTTTGTCCACCATCGCCCCTAGTCAAACTTAAATACGCTGTACGGTATAAGCGATTGTTGGTTAAGAAAGGTAAAAAGCTATTGTTTTCGTCATCCGGATGCGCTGCAATGTATAAAACACTACCTACCACATCCAACTTTTTTAATTTTGAAAATATTTCAGCACTTGATTTTTGTGCATTGCTATTGGATATTTGCAATACTAAAAAAGCAAGCAGTAAAAAAAGCAGCTTTTTGAACGATTGATACATTTATTGTAGATTAATGTTTTAAAAATTAGGTTATTAAACAACCTCCTCCACCCACCAGCAAATCAAATACATTTTATTTATATATTGCTTATACTTGTAGCACACCCAGCCCCCTCATTGCGATGCTACTAAAATACGAGAAGTTTGGCTTTTAATCCCGTAATAAAACAAGTAGTTTTACACAATAAGGACCCCCTCTTTGAAGAACAATTAAATAGTAGTAATTTGTTGCATTAATTATAAGATATGTTAAAGAAAATACCAATGAATCATTTAAAAAGCTTTATTATTTGTACCCTATTTTTTACAAATTTTAATCATTCAAAAGCCCAAATTTTCTTTAAAACGCATCCCGGAATCAACCCATACCAATTTGAAACCATCAAAGAAAAGTTATTCACCCATGCCGCTGTAACATCGGCACACCCATTAGCGAGTATGGTGGGCGCAGCTATCATGCAAGATGGTGGAAATGCATTTGACGCCGCTATTGCAGTACATTTTGCCTTAGCAGTAGTACATCCAGCAGCAGGCAATATTGGCGGAGGGGGTTTTTTATTAGCAAGAACAAATAATGGCAAATTAATTGGACTTGACTTTAGAGAAGCAGCCCCTGCAATAGCAAGTAGAGATATGTATTTGGACGAAAAAGGAAATCCCATAACCACAAAATCATTGGAAGGGCCATTGGCTTCGGGCATACCAGGAAGTATATCTGGAATGTTTAATGCACATGAATATGCAAAACTTCCCATGGCACAATTGATAGAACCCGCAATTGAATTAGCGGAATACGGATTTGTATTAACTGAAAAAGAAGCAGGTAGTTTAAATAGTGTAAGGGGTGCCTTATTAAAATTAAGTAGTGCGCCATCGGCCTATACTAAAAAAATAAAATGGATGAAGGGAGATACCATTTTCCAACCAGAGTTAGCTGCAACTTTAAGACGTATTCAAATAAATGGTTTAGCCGGTTTTTATGAAGGGGTCACCGCTGATTTAATTGTGAAAGAAATGGCCAATGGAGCTGGTATCATTTCAACTACTGATTTAAAAAATTACCAAACAAAAAAAAGA
Source organism: Sediminibacterium sp. (assembly GCA_030832695.1). Next base: position 4,828 of record JAURIP010000084.1, read on the forward strand.
GTACCCATTGAGTTTGATTATAAAAATCATCATGTAATTAGTTTTGCCCCACCTTCGAGTGGTGGTATTTTAATTGCACAAATGATGAAAATGATTGCCCCATTTGATATTGCAGCCATGGGCTATCAATCACACGCTGCTGTTGGATTAATGGTGGAATCACAAAGACGTGCTTACGCTGACCGAGCGGAACATATGGGTGATCCTGATTTTTGGAAAGTACCTACACGCACTTTAATCAGTGACACTTATGCCAAACAAAGAATGCAGGATTATACCCCTGGCGTTGCTGGCAATAGTAAAAATACCAACGCCGGACAAGCTAAAGAAAGCGAACAAACTACCCATTATAGTGTCATCGACAAGGAAGGAAATATGGTAGCCATTACGACCACCTTAAATGATTCTTATGGAAACAAAACAGTCGTTGCAGGCGCAGGATTTTTATTAAATAATGAAATGGATGACTTTAGTGCAAAACCAGGCGTTCCCAACATGTTTGGTGCAATCGGAGGCGAAGCGAATGCCATTGCTCCAGGAAAAAGAATGTTAAGTTCCATGACACCCACCCTAGTTACTGTAAATAACAAAGCTTACTTAACCATTGGCAGTCCAGGAGGCACTACTATCCCGAATCAAATTTATGAAGGCCTTATCAATATGATCGATTTTAAAATGAGTTTAAAACAATCCATCGATGCATCTCGCTTTCATCACCAATGGATACCTGATCAAATACAAGTGGAAGCCGATTTTCCCGATGCTACTATCCAAGCCTTGAAAAAACAAGGGTATAAAGTGAATCAAAGAGGCTATTTTGGTCGCATGGATGGCATCCGAATACTGCCTAATGGTAAAATTGAAGCCGCTGGCGATAAAAGAGGCGATGATAGTGTCGCAGGGTATTAGTGATCAGTACATTATACCCGTTTAATTAGTATTTTTACAAAAATCATTTTTTGCTAAAAAACAAGCTTACCATACTGAGAATTGTGATTGCTACAGTGGTAGGGCTACTCCTATTTTGCTATTTATTATTATTACTTCCATGGGTACAAAATAAATTAATTACTAGGGTTGCAAGTAGTTTATCCAAATCCATTGGAACGGAAGTAAAGATTGGGCATGTAGGGTTTTCACTATTCAATAGATTGGACCTCGAAGATATTCTGATTAAAGATGAGAAAAATGACACTTTAGTTTATTCTAAAATAGGTAAGCTGCGATTGACCGACTTGTATTTTTCCAAATCAGCACCTGTCATAAGATATATTGGATTAGAAGGTACCCGGATTTATTTAAACAGAACAGCCCCAAAATGGAACTACCAATTTTTATTGGACTACATGAATAAAGACAGTTCCAATCAAAAAACAACTGACTTAGATATTAAGAAAATTGATTTAAGTGATTTCCGTTTTATTTTAGATGACCAATGGAATGGTGAAAAAACAGAATTAGCAGCAAAAAATGTCTTACTAAATATAAAGTCGATTAATCAAACGAATAAGCGGATTGTCATTGACCAATTGATCGTCAATAAGCCCTTCATTAACCTACATTCCTACGAGGGAAAAAACACGACTGTACAAAAGGACACCAATCAACGTGATTTCAAACCCGCAAAATTAAACCCCAGTGATCTAAACATTGTAGCCAACGAAATACAAGTCATCAATGGAAAGTTTTTAATCGAATACGGCTTTGAAAAACCAGTTCCCTATTTTGATGGCGCACACATTCGCATGCATGAACTAAATGCACAAATATATAATGCAACCTTATCCAAAGATACCATTACTGCAAAAGTAAATTTAAGCGTAAAAGAAAGATCAGGTATTGAAATAAAAAAATTAAATACCCAATTTAAGCTAACGCCTCAAATAATGGAGTTTGCGCAATTGTCATTAAAAACGAACAATAGCGTTATTGGCCCCTATTATGCAATGCAATACAAAAGTTTTAAAAAAGATTTTAATAATTACATGCAAAGTGTGACCATGAAGGCGCACTTTGAAAATTCATTGGTTTCCATTAAAGATATTGCCTACTTCACACCTGCTTTAAATAATATTGATCAAAAA
>JAURIP010000216.1 GCA_030832695.1 Sediminibacterium sp.
CCCATTAGATAATGCAGTAAAAGCAAAACAGAAAATATCAGAGGAATGGTTGAAAATCGTAAAAATATTAGCCAGCTAATTTTTTACAAAATGTATATAAAATAAGTAACACTAACCCCAAATAATAATGAGCCAGCAACAAGAATTTAAAAACATCCACCACAAAACAAAAATAGTTGCTACCGTTGGGCCAGCTTGCGATTCCTATGACCAATTAAAAAACTTAGTCATTGCGGGGGTGAATGTTTTTCGTTTAAATTTTTCGCATGGCAGCCATGAGGACAAAAAGAAAATTATTGACCATATACGCGGCATCAATAAAGAATTAGGATGCAGTATTGCTATATTAGGTGATTTACAAGGGCCAAAATTAAGAGTAGGTGAAATTGCGGATAACCGATTAGAAGTTAAAGCGGGTGATATTTTAACTTTCACGAATGAAAAATGTATTGGTACCCTTGAAAAAATATATGTCTCCTACCCTAACTTGGCGGGTGATGTCGTGGTTGGTAATACTATTATGATTGATGATGGAAAGATTGAGGTCATCGTAAGTAGTGTTGAAAAAAATGGAGATGTAAAAGTTAAAGTAACCTTAGGTGGTATTATATCTTCCAAAAAAGGAATCAATCTACCAGATACAAAAATATCATTGCCTGCTTTAACTGAAAAGGATTTAGAAGATGCAGATTTTATCATCAAAGAAAAATTAGATTGGGTTGCTTTAAGTTTTGTAAAAAGAGTAGCTGATATTGAAATGCTTCGTGACATATTAAATAAGAACAATTGCAAATCGAAAATTATTGCAAAAATTGAAATGCCTGAAGCATTAACTAATATCAGAGACATTATCCATGCAAGTGATGCAATTATGATTGCACGTGGCGATTTAGGTGTTGAGCTTCCAGTTGAAAAAATACCTTTAATACAAAAAGAATTAATCAGAAAATGTTTGCATCGTGCGAAGCCTGTTATTGTTGCTACGCAAATGATGGAAAGCATGATTGATAGAGTAAAACCAAATCGCAGTGAAATTACGGATGTTGCCAATGCAGTCATTGAAGGTGCCGATGCTGTGATGTTAAGTGGCGAAACTGCTACCGGTCAATTCCCAGTATTGGTTATTGAAACCATGCGTAAAATTATTCATGAGGTTGAACAAAATGGCTACAAATATAATCGTGCGGATGACTTTAAACCGCAATCACATTCCCCTTCATTTTTAAGTGACGCAGTTTGTTATAATGGTTGTAAACTAGCCGAAGATAGTGATGCAAAAGCGATTATCGGAATGACCCAAAGTGGCTATACAGCATTTATGTTAAGTAGCTTCCGTCCAAAAGCCCCTTTATTCATTTTCACAAAGGAGAAAAGTTTGGTGAACCAACTCAGCTTAAGCTGGGGTGCAAAAACGATTTATTACAACAAAGAAGAAAGTTTAGATAATATCATTAAAGACCAAATTTCAATATTAAAAAAACAAGGGTATTTACAAACGGGCGATGTGGTAGTGAATACAGGTAGTACGCCTGTAGAACTACATCTACCTACGAATGTCATAAAAATCAGTAAAGTAGAATAATATATTGGCCTCCTAACACATGGGAGGCTTTTTTTATTTAATTTTATAATAATATAATAGCATTCTATGATTGAATCATTTGAAAAAATTCCAGTTAAAATATTCCCTACGGCTAACGATGGGTCTATCATGGTAGCAGCTCAAATTGCAACTCTCATTAAAGATAAGCAAGCAAAAAAAGAAAACTGTGTGCTTGGTATGGCTACGGGCAGTACCCCTATTTTATTATACAAGGAATTAGTGCGATTACACAAGGAAGAAGGCTTGAGTTTTAAAAACGTAATCACGATTAACTTAGACGAATACTACCCGATCCATAAAACAGCGTACCAGAGTTATTGGAGTTTCATGCATCGTCATTTGTTTAGCCAAGTTGATATCCATCCAGAAAATATTCATATCCCTAATGGCGAATGGGCCCAAGATCAAATCAAAGAACTTTGCGCAGGTTACGAACTAATAATAGAAAAATCAGGCGGAATTGATTTACAAATATTAGGCATTGGTAAAAATGGTCATATTGGATTTAATGAACCAGGTTCAAGTTTCCATTCAAAAACAAGGGTCATACATTTAGACCAGGAAACAAGAATTGCAAACACCTATGAATTTCATGATTTGAATAAAGTGCCTAAACTAGCCATCACGGTGGGTATTAATAGCATCATGAAAGCCAAGAAAATAGTTTTATTAGCTTGGGGAAGTAAAGCAGATATTATTACAAAGGCAGTGGAAGGAAATATTACAGAACAAGTGCCTGCAAGTGTTTTACAAAACCATGATGATTGTACTTTTGTAATAGATGAAATAGCTGCTAACGATTTAACCAGACATAAATCACCATGGCTTACTGGAAGCACCGACTGGACGCCTTTATTAATTAAAAAAGCAGTCATTGAACTCGCATTAAAATTAGATAAAACAATTTTAAGCTTAACAGCAAATGATTACACTGAAAATAGTTTGGCTGACTTATTAGTTTTGAGAGAATCAGTTTACGATATTAATTTACAGGTATTTTATATGCTTCGTGATACCATTACTGGATGGCCAGGTGGCAAACCCAATGTTGTTATACCAGCGCATCCAGAACGTAGTAATCCTTTTCCAAAAAAGGTATTAATATTTTCTCCCCACCCTGATGATGATATTATAAGTATGGGTGGCACTTTTATGCGATTGCAAGATCAAGGACATGATATACATGTTGGCTATCAAACTAGTGGTAATATTGCAGTGACCGATGAATTTGTTACCCGCTTTTTAGATTTCGCCGTTGGCTTTGAAGATTTGTTTGGCATAGACAATAAAAAAAGTCAAGAAATTTTAACAAATGCACGTGCTTATTTAGCAGAAAAAAAATCAGACCATATTGATACTGCTGAAATCAGGGCGATCAAAGGACTTATTCGTCGCTGTGAAGCCAAAGCAACTTGTCGCTATGTTGGATTGAAAGACGAGAACCACCATTTTTTAGATTTACCTTTTTATGAAACTGGTGCTATTGAAAAAAAGCCAATGAGTGAATTAGATATTAAAATCATTATGGACTATTTAAATAAATTGCAACCACACCAAATTTATTGTGCGGGTGATTTAGCGGATCCACATGGTACCCATAAGGTTTGTTTAGAGATTATATTTGAAAGCTTACGCCGACTTAAGGCATCAGGAGCAGAATGGATTAAAGATTGCTGGGTTTGGCTGTACAAAGGAGCATGGCAGGAATGGGATATCGCTGAAATTGAAATGGCAATGCCAATGAGCCCAGATCAGGTATTAAAAAAGCGTTTTGGCATATTCATACACCAATCCCAAAAGGACAGTGTACCCTTCCAAGGCTCAGATGCAAGGGAATTTTGGCAAAGGGCGGAAATTCGCAATGCACACACAGCAGATATCTATGCACGCCTAGGATTGACCAAATATGCTGCTATTGAGGCATTTGTGCGCTGGCATTATTAGAAATTAGTACCGATAATTGACTTTTTCCTTGGGGGAATGAGGTATTTCAAATATATTTGCACCCCCTATAACCAGGG
>JAURIP010000359.1 GCA_030832695.1 Sediminibacterium sp.
ATAGCCTTTCAATTTTTTATTGAGCACAAATTCTTTTTTTATTGAAAATGCTTTTTTATCAAAATCACTAAATTCAGTAGCGCCATTTTTTTGATTCGTAAAGGAGCCGTTTATCGCCCAACCTCCTTTTTTTGTGGGTATGCCACCCGCAATATCCATTTTTGTAAAACCGGTATTATTTATTTGGGTAGTTAAATTGAGCGTATTTTTAATTGGTACTGGTTGTGATAAAAAATTCACTACACCGCCAATGGCTTCTGCACCATATAATGCACTCGCAGGTCCCTTGATCACTTCAATGGAATAAATATTAGTGGTATTAATTTCAATCAGTGCATTATTACTAAATAAACCGCTGGTTCTGATAGGCATCCCATCTTCTAAAAATAAATATAATCCCTTTAATGAGATAGGTTGTCGGATGGACATCATATGTTGCTCCCCACCAATCGTTGGCATATACACTCCGCTCACTTTATTTAAAAGGGCATCTATTCTTTGCGCCTTTGTTTCCTCAATTAGCTTTGACGATAATATGGAAATCGCAATGGGTGCTTGAGAACGCTTTTCTTTTAATTTATTAGCCGTTACAATTACTGGCGACAAATTGTTGTAACTCGAATCCTGCGAATAGGTATTGTAATGAAAAACGAGAAACAAAAAAATGAAAAGGCACAGTTTAATTCGCATGCACAAATTTAGGCCTTAAAATATATTTAGGGAAGGAGAATTACCATAATATTTGGCGCGAAGGACCTAAATATTATGGTAATTTCTTATTTAGTAAAATAACTAACGATGAAATAAGTAATTGCAGCTAACACACCACTAACAGGAATGGTTAATACCCAAGCCCATAATAAGTTGGTAGTGACACCCCATCTTACAGCGCTTAATCTTTTTGTAGCGCCAACACCGATGATGGATCCGGTGATGGTATGTGTTGTTGAAACAGGAATCCCCATTTGTCCAGTAAAAAATAAGGTAAATGCCCCAGCAGTTTCAGCAGCAACGCCTTCTAAAGGGGTTACTTTAGTAATGCGAGAGCCCATTGTTTTAATTATCTTCCAGCCACCACTCATGGTGCCCAACCCAATTGCTAAATAACAAGAAATCGGTACCCAATTAGGAAGTTGGCCAAAATCTTGAATACTTCCACTCGCAATTAATGCAGCCCCAATGATACCCATTACCTTTTGCGCATCATTACCACCATGGCCAATACTAAATGCAGCGGAACTAAATAACTGTAATTTTTTAAACATGTATGCAACACTACGTGCTGTTGGCGTTTTTATTTTTTCAACATATATGTAAACTAGCATAAATAAGAGGGATGATCCAATGATTCCATAAACAATCATGGAGTTGTCTGCTTTATCAATTTCACTTGAAAAAGTTTTTTCAATATTGAATTTGGTAATTTTTGCCTTAACCTTATCAATATTTTTTGCTTGAATCGGATGAATACTATTCACTAGAGCAAGTGTTGAATCTAAGTCAATAGCACCTTCCAGATATAGCTTTAAAGGGGCTTTATACCCTTCGGTGTTTGTTTTAGCAATAGCGTATTCTGCTTTTGCATCTTTATTTTCTGGCGCCATAGCTTCTAATACCAAAAAGTCATTTGCATTTCTTACTTCATCTTTTAATCGACTAATTGCGACAGTTTTAAGCCATCCATTTGAACTTGCCATTGCAGCAATTGAATCAGCACCCAAAGCATCAAAGTTATCAACGGAAGGTTTTATTTGCTCGTAAAAAATAGTCGCTTTAGATAACTTCTCCTCATTGATTGTCAAGTTAGCCAATAGTGTAGTGTCTGATTTGTTGGTTTTAAGTTCTTCTTTAATATTTGAAACTTCTTTTTTGTACTTATCAATACCATAAAACTTTTGAACATTTTCGTTCATTTTAGATGCTTCAAAATGGTCAAACATCAAAACGGTTGCTAAAGTAACCACCGAAATGATACATAAACGTATCCAAACATTCCGCATAATGGTGACTACGGTAATAAAAATGGAAATAATAATTCCAATGATGGGCGCTAAAAATATAAACAATATTGTTTTTAAAATAGTATCTGCATCCACAATTTTAGCCCATGAATAATCAATTCCTTTAATCATAAGTGCATGTGCAATTGCGGCACCAGCAAAACCACCAATTAAAGTATGTGAGGAGGAAGAAGGGATACCATACCACCAAGTAAG
>JAURIP010000031.1 GCA_030832695.1 Sediminibacterium sp.
CAGGGTATTTGAGGAAATGACATATTATGGTCTCTAAAATTTCAGAAGGAATAGAGGTAAGTATCGAAACTTTTTACCAAAAAGATTATAGTAATCCTTTGCAAAATGAGTACATGTTTGCCTATCGTATCACTATTGAAAACCACAATTCATTTCCTGTAAAATTATTAAAGCGCTATTGGGAAGTTTATGATAGCAATAGTGAGTTTCGTGTCGTTGAAGGAGAAGGTGTTGTTGGAGTGCAACCATTAATCATGCCAGGTCAAAATTATCAATATGTTAGTGGCTGTCATTTAAAAAGCGAATTAGGAAAAATGCAAGGGCATTATACGATGGAAAACATCGATTCAAAGGACCTTATTCATGTAAATATCCCTTCATTTAAGATGGCGGCCCCTGTCAAACTAAACTAGTAAGTTAACTATTACTACTTAAGGTTTGTATTTACTTTCAGCAAATATTTTTTCTGCAGGCATTTGTAACAACGCTTTTAAATTGGCCTGATCTTGTTCAGATTGTTGCGCCATCCATGATTTTACTATTTGATAGCCTAAATATAGTCCTACATTTCCAGGGATTTCATTGCCAAAATAAATACTAAAAGGTCCTTCACCTAATAACTGCTTTGCTACTTTAGGATCCTTGGAATAAACCAAATTCATTTTTAATAAAAAGCTCCAAATATCTTGTTCTGCATTGGCCGTAGCGGCATATTGCGCAGCACTATAACCAAATAAATCAGCATCATTAGTTTTAGGTAATACATTTTTTAAGATGTATTGTCTTTTTCCCAAATCAATCATTTCAATAATTAAGCTACGCGTTAAATTACTATTCGGTGCCATATCCTGGAGTAAATTTCTTGCTGCTGTAATGGGAATAAAGCGCGGTGTAAAATTGCGACTAATATAAGGCGGAAAATATTTTTGAAACTGCTCCGATTGATACCAGGAAGAAGTGTCACCCAAAAACATTTGCAATCCAATTGCCATATAATCCGAACCAATTGAATTTCCAAAGCCTTCTAAAGGACCAATAAAATAAATAATTTTTTTTGGCAATGGGTAATCCGGAAAATAATAGTGTAGGTTTTTAAAAAGTGATTGTAATTGCGGGTGCGCTGAAACAGGTGCATTTATTTTTTGAACTGCTGTATAAATGGGTCGATATGCAGTTAAAAAACTAAGCAAGGCTGTTTCACTGTCGCCGGAATCAATCGCCAACATTTGTTTCAACAATACTTCACTTATAAATGGATGCCGGGTAGGACTATCCAATAGACTGTCTTTAATATGGCTGGTGTCCAAGTTAAATAATACCTGATCCAGCCTTTCCATTGGTAAAATTATATCCTGGGCATTTCCCGCAGGGTTATTTTGCATTCGCCCACAGGAGCTGGTAACAATAATTAGTATAAATAAGATAAAATATAGGAATCGCATCCTCGAAAGTACAAAAAAAGCGAGTTTATTTCTGTTAAAAACCGACCTTTGCCTCATGAAGATTTGCATTGCACAACAGAACTATCATATTGGCAATTTTGAACAAAACACCGAAAAGATATTAAGCGCTATTGAAACCGCAAAAAATCAAGGTGCTGATTTGATATTGTTTAGTGAGATGAGTGTTTGCGGATACCCTGCAAGGGATTTTGTTGAATTTGAAGATTTTATTAATCAATGCTACAATTGCATTGATTTAATCAAACAAGCGGCCGATACCATCGGGGTTTTAATTGGAAGTCCTGCACGCAACCCCAATAAAAAAGGAAAGGATTTATACAATGCTGCCTTTTTCTTGTATGAACAAAAAGTGGTGGCTGAAATTCACAAAACATTGTTACCTACCTACGACGTTTTTGATGAAAATAGATATTTCGAACCTGCAGACGAATGGAAGGTGATTGAATTTAAAGGACAAAAATTAGCGATTACTATTTGTGAGGATATTTGGAATTTGGGCGATAATCCATTGTACCGAATTTGTCCTATGGATAAAATGATGGACCAGTCTCCTAATATTTTACTCAATCTTAGCGCCTCACCATTTGATTACACGCATGATGAAGATCGCAAAGCGACGATTAAATCAAATGTATTAAAATATAAAATTCCTTTATTTTATTGTAATGCAATAGGAAGCCAAACAGAAATTGTTTTTGATGGTAGTTCATTGGTGTTTGATAAAGATGCAAATTTATGTGGCGCCCTCCCCATGTTTGAATCAGCATTAGCCACTTTTGAATGCAATGCAGATGGCACCATCAACGCACCTATCTTGGAGCCCGCCAATCGTCTACCAAACAAAGAATTAAATCCAATCACATTAAATCCCACATTAAATATTGAACAAGTGTATCAAGCTTTAGTGTTAGGCGTAAAGGATTATTTTAATAAAATGGGATTCACCAAAGCGATTATTGGATCCTCTGGAGGTATTGATTCGGCTGTTACCCTAGCGATTGCTTGTGAAGCCTTGGGCAAAGAAAATGTGCACGCGGTTTTAATGCCATCGCCTTACTCAACGGATCATTCCGTAAATGATGCAGTTGCGTTGAGTCAAAATTTGGATAATAAATATGATATTATTCCCATCAAGGAAGTGTATGAGGAATTCCTTACCACCTTAAAACCATTATTTAAGGACCTGCCCTTTTCATTGGCGGAAGAAAATATACAAAGTAGGTCAAGGGGTAATATATTAATGGCCATTGCTAATAAGTTTGGCTACATTTTATTAAACACTTCTAATAAAAGTGAACTAGCCACCGGTTATGGTACCTTGTATGGTGATATGGCGGGTGGCTTAGGGGTATTAGGTGATTGCTATAAATTGCAAGTGTATGAACTTGCCAAATACATTAACCGTCATCAAGAAATCATACCAACGAATATTATTACCAAAGCGCCTAGTGCAGAACTAAGGCCGAATCAAAAGGACAGCGATAGCTTACCTGATTATGCGGTTTTGGATCAAATACTTTACCAATATATTGAAAGACGCGCCAACCCCAATGATATAAAAGCATTAGGTTTTGAAAATGCACTGGTGGATAGAACACTAAAGATGGTCAACAATAATGAGTACAAAAGAAATCAGTTTTGTCCTATTATTCGGATTTCACCCAAGGCCTTTGGTGTAGGTCGTCGCATGCCGATTGTTGGTAAATACCTGAGTTAATCAAAAAACACATCACTGCTTTTGTTTTTATACTAAATTGTGTTTTCAAAGAATACTGTTTAATATGAAAAAAATAAGCTGTCTATTACTAAGTATAGTAATGCTTGCTACTTCATTTGTAGCAACTGCACAAAAAAGTAAAAACATTCTACCCGGTGCTTACCAAACGGAAAAATATTTCCCCTTATTAAAAGGTAAAAGAGTGAGTTTATTTACCAATCAAACTGCCACTATCAATGGAAAACATTTGATTGATACCTTAAAAGCTGCGGGCATACAAATACAAAAAATATTTACACCCGAACATGGATTAAGAGGCACTGCCGATGCTGGAGAAAAGGTATCTGATGAAATTGATCCAAAAACTGGTATTAAAATTGTTTCCTTATATGGTAAAAAAAGTGCACCCGATGCCAATGATTTATCGGATGTAGATATTATGTTATTTGATGTACAAGATGTAGGTACTCGTTTTTATACTTATATCAATTCCTTACAATATTATATGGAAGCCGCGATGGCGAATAACAAACCTGTAATTATTTTAGATCGCCCCAACCCCAATGGCCATTTTGTGGATGGTCCTGTTTTGGAAGCGCCTTATTCAAGTGGTGTAGGTAAAAACGCTATCCCATCTGTGTATGGTTTAACCATGGGCGAATATGCACAATTATTAAAAGGAGAAAATTGGTTAAAAGTGGTGGAGGGAAAAAATAACTTACCCCTTACAATTATTCAAAATAAAAATTATACACATACATCCATGTATACGGTGGATGTAGCACCTTCTCCTAACTTAGCAAGTATGAATGCCATTTATTGGTATCCCACTACTTGTTTAATTGAAGGCACTGTGTTAAGCGAAGGCCGAGGCACACCAAATGCATTTGCAAATATTGGACATCCAAGTATTACAAGTCAAACCTATAGCTTTACGCCAGCACCACGTATAGGTGCAATGAGTTCAAAATTATATGGACAAAAATGTTATGGCTGGGATTTATCAAAAATAACACCACCAAAAAATAAAATTGATATAGCACTAATCATTGAAATTTATAAAAGCTTCCCACAAAAGGATTCCTTTTTTATTCGCCCTAAATCGGGCGAACCAACGGCTTACTTTTTTAACAAGCTTGCAGGCAACGCAACATTAATGCAGCAATTAATAGCAGGTACTTCAGAAGCGGAGATTCGTAAAAGTTGGGAGCCAAAATTAACAGCATTCAAAATAATGCGTAAAAAATATTTATTGTATACTGATTTTGAATAAAGTGATTTTAAAATTGGCTTTCAACTCATAGCCTTGTGAAACGAGACAATTTAAATATATGACTAATTTGCTGCCAATAAAAAAGCGTCCCGATTTCTCGGGACGCTTTTTTCTATAATAGTTTTAAATTACTAGTTACCTATCACCGGAATTCCTAATTTATGTACTGCTTCGTTTAAAGCTTTTACACCATCTTTTTTCAAATCATTATACAGCTTTAATTGCACATCCACTTTCGCTTTTAAATCCACAAAGGTTTCTTGTACTTGTTTCGTTGGTGCCGTATAACCTGATGATGCTGATCCAAATACACCTGCAATTTTATCATCCAAACGAATAGGATAATTTAAAACATCCTGTCCGCTCTTCGCTTTGGTTTGATGTAAGGCTTCCTCAATGGTCTTTAGGCTAGCTAAAATCGTATTGGATTGCTTTTGGAAGCTCGTATCCTTTGTTTTCTTTTGTACCATTTGAATTTGCGTTCTAATTTCTTTAATGCCTTTTAATGTTTTCATAATGGAACTAAAATTATCCGCTACAGATAATAAAAATTGTTCCTGTGCTTTTAAATCAGCATTACTTACTTTGTAATTTGGATCCGCTACAATTTCAAAAGGCAATTCAACTGAATCCTTATCAATAGTCACTTTTGCAAAATAGTTGCCTGGTGCTGCTAATACTGGACTCGTTGCACCATTCCAAAGAATCAAACCTTCTTCCGGCTTTTCAATTTCCTTGTGGTACATATTCCAAACGAAATTTTGGAATCCAGCTTCTGAGCTTGGTCCGCCCACATCATTTTGATTAAAAGTTCTGATGACCTTTTTTTGATCATCCAATATGCTTATCATAACTCTTGTAGAATCAGAGGTGTTCGCGTTCCAATAATTAATCACAACGCCCTTAGGCGGGTTTGCACCCACATTATTCGGAGCACTCGTAATCATACCACGACCGCGTCTGCCGCCCATTTGTGGTGGTACGCGATATGTTTTTGCAATTGGAAACACTTTATTTATAGTTGCGTTTAAAGCGTCATAGTTTTCAATGAATCTTAAATCATCTAAAATATAAATGCTACGACCTTGTGTTCCAACAATTAAATTATGATCACGTATTAATAAATCTGTTACAGGCGTTTTGGGTAAATTTAATTGGAAGGGCTCCCAATTTTTTCCATCATTTACAGATATATACAAACCATACTCTGTTCCAGCAAATAATACACCTGCCTTACGTGGACTAGCAACAATAGCTCTTGTGAAATGCATTGGATCAATACCATTTGTTATTTTTTCCCAGGTTTCACCATAATCACGTGTTACATATAAATATGGCGCAAAGTCATCTAATTTATAGCGTGTTCCCGCAAAATAAGCAGTTCCTTTTCTGATAGGATCAATTTCCACACGATTCCACATCATCCATTGTGGAATGTCCTTCGGAGTAACATTTTTCCAATTTTTGCCACCATCCTTACTTACATTAATGATACCATCATCACTTCCTGTCCATAACAAATCCTTTTCCAATGGCGATTCAGCCGCTGTAAAAATGGTACAGTAATATTCCACACTGGTATTGTCCTGTGTGATAGGACCACCAGAACTTTTTTGACGACTCTTGTCATTAGTCGTTAAGTCAGGTGATAACATGGTCCAACTTGCACCTTCATTCTCGGTAGAAAATAAATGATTACCTGCCGTATATAATTTCTTTGGATTATGCGGAGAAAAGAAAATTGGATGATTCCATTGGAAACGATATTTCATTGCTTCTGCCCCAGCACCCATTGGATTGTCGGGCCATACATTAATAACTCTGTTCTCGCCAGTTTTGTGATCATATCTTGTGATTAAACCACCATAAGATCCACCATAAACAATATCACTATTCGTAGGATCAGCAACTATATAGCCACTCTCGCCACCCGCTGTAACATCAAAATCATTCTCTCCAATATAAGCGCCATAAGTACTTGATAAAATTCTGAAAGCAGAATTATCTTGTTGTGCACCTAATACGCGATAAGGAAAATGGTTATCTGTACTTAAGCGATATACTTGTACGGTGGGTTGATTCATCACTGTACTCCAGTTTTTTGCACCATCTAAACTTACTTGCGCACCACCATCATCTGCAACAATCATGCGCTTGCCGTTTTTAGGATCAATCCATAAATCATGATGATCACCATGCGGTGTTCTTCCAGCTACAAAAGTTCGTCCTCCATCGCTTGACATCATAAAGTTTACATTTGGGCAATACACTTTATTTTCATCTGCTGGATCCACAAATACCTTGGTGTAATACCAAGCTCTTTGACGTATATTATTATCACTATTAATTAATGCCCAAGTTTTACCAGCATCCTCTGACATGTATAAGCCCCCTTTTGCATTTTCAATGATTGCATACAATTTATCAGGATTTGATTTTGCTACTGCAATACCTGTGATACCCCAAACCCCTTTTGGAAAACCTTTATTGGTTTTAATGGAGTTCCAAGTTTCACCTCCATCGGTACTTTTATATAAACCAGAACCTTCGCCGCCACTTTCTAAACTATAGGGTGTGCGAATTAATTGCCATGTACCTGCGTATAAAGTTTCAGGGTTAGTAGGATCTATGATCAAATCACTTGCACCAGTTTGCGGATTAACATACAATACTTTTTTCCAGGTTTGGCCACCATCTATACTTTTAAATACACCTCTTGTTTCATTAGGTCCAAATAAATGACCCATCACTGCCGCCCAGATAATATCTGGATTTTTTGGATGCACAATAAGACGTACAATATGTCTTGCTTCCTTTAATCCAATATTTTTCCATGTTCTACCTTCATCCGTCGATTTCCACATGCCCTCTAATCCTTCACTCACATTACCTCTCATTGAATTCTCCCCTTCTCCCACATAAATCACTGATTCATTGGATGGCGCTATCGCAATGGCACCAATAGTACCACCAAAATAACCGTCAGAAATATTTTTCCAGTTATTTCCTGCATCTATTGTTTTCCAAACACCACCACCAGTGGCGCCCATATAAAATGTATTGATATCAGCATAGGAACCAACACCCGCTGCTGCCCTTCCGCCCCTGAAGGGTCCTAATAAACGAAAGGATTGCTCCTTAATAATTGGATCCTTTGCCAAACTTACTTGAGGAGTAGGAGCAATTGCAATTGCTTTTTTCTTTTGTGCCATCACCGCAATACTGCTAAACAAACCTGTAATCAGTGTGGCAAATAAAAATATTTTTTTCATGTGTATTAATTATAAAAATAAATAGGAATTAAAAAACGACCCCTCCTGTTTGGGAAGGGGTCGTTAATAAATTATTTAATGACTTCGTAATCCTTGAATTTTTTAATAGGAGTTGCTTCTACTAATTTTCTGAAGGAAGCCCATTCATTTGCAAAGAACTCATTTGCTTTTGCCACTACACTTTGAATTGCAGCTTCAGCATCTTTTAACTTTTGTTCTTCTTGTTCACCTGGCATAGTATTTCTTCTAACAATTAACATCGTTGCAGCACTAATGGTTGACATTGGTGTAATGACATCCACGGTTCCGTAACCTTGTTTTTCTTGCTTCTTACCTGAAATAAATTCACGTAAATTTTTCGCACTTGCGGTTACTTTTTTATGTGTTTTATTCAATGTATCCAAGCCTCTTTCTTTTTTGTCTTTCCATTCAGCTGTCAATTGTAATAATAAAGCATCAACTTCATCCAACTGATCCAATACAGTGTTTAATTTATCAACACTTGGTTGGAACTTAGCCATTAATTCGTCTTGCTTTTTTACAATCTCCGTTTTATTAGTAACCCTAACATCATCTTTCACTTCTAACCAAATTGAATCCTTTTTGTTGTTGGCTGTTACTATTACTTTGTATTTACCTGCCAATACCGCCCTACCACGATATTCTCTGTCCTCATTATTTTCAACTTGCGGCCCCATCATCATACGACGACCACCACCAAAGCCACCAGCGCCGCCCATCTTAGGCATACCGGCACCACGCTTTCCTTTTTGCTCATAGCCCCAATAATTTTTTGTTAAGCCACTATCTACTCTAAAAGTTAAGTTCCGAATATCTTTATCATTTGCATCTTTAATTTGAACTTTAACTCTTTTCAAAGAGTCAATTAAATAAACGGAAATAGGATAACCACCTGGTCTGTTCTCCCCATCATACATTCCCCAAGTGCTCCACTCATAAGATGAATTTTTAAATGTAGCATTGATGCTTGAAGGAGGCGCTGATATAAAGAAATCCGTCACTTCGCCTTTATTTTTTGCTAATTTTCTTAAAGGACGAATATCATCTAATACCCACATGGCACGTCCAAATGTTGCAATTGCTAAATCTGCTTCTCTTTCTTGAATAGCAAAATCGTAAGTGGATACAGAAGGATATCCGTTTTTCCATTGTTGGAAAGTTTCTGCATTATCCAAACTCACGTACATCCCTTGCTCTGTTCCTACAAAAAATAAATTAGGCTCTACTATATCCTGTATTACTGACAATGCATAACCAGTCACTTTTGCAGCACTTAAAATATTGGTCCAAGTTTTTCCTTGATCCGTTGTTCTGAAAACATAAGGCGCAAAATCACCTTGTCTGTAATTATTTGCAACCACAAATACTTCATTCGCATTATAAGTCGAGGTGCGTATTTGAGGAATCCATGCGCCTTTAGGAAGTCCTGTAATATTTGCAGTAACATTATTCCAAGTAGCACCACCATTAGAGGTGAATTGAACGTTGCCATCATCTGTGCCAATCCATATTAAATCCTTTTGCACACTTGAAGGTGCAATAGCAATGATTGTACAATGATTTTCAGCACCAGTTATATCAATACTTAATCCGCCATTATTTGTTTGATCAATTTTAGCACTATCATTCGTCGTCAAATCTGGTGAAATAAGTTTCCAAGCAGCTCCTTTATTGGTGCTTTTGTGTAAAAATTGAGATCCGAAATAAATTGTTTTTTTATCAAATGGATCCTGCGCAATAGCAGCATTCCAGTTAAAACGCATCAATGTTTTTGCATCAGGCGATGGTGGTTGAATGGAAGTTTGTTCTCCAGTGGCAGTATTATATCTTCCAACGGAACCGCCTTGACTCATTGCATATACCCAATTGGCGTCTTCTTGATCAGGCATTACATCAAAGCCATCTCCACCCCATAAATTATCCCAGAAAAAGTTTTTGATTCCTCCTCTTACATAAGTATAGGCCGGACCTCTCCATGAACCATTGTCCTGCATGCCACCCATAATATGATACGGTGTTTCATTGTCAACATTCACATGATAGAATTGACCTACTGGAATTTTTTCATCAAACATCCAAGTTTTTCCACCATCTCTTGTAATACCAATACCGCCATCATTACCATCTACCATAAATTTATTATCCGTTGGATGAATCCAAAATGCATGGTGATCTGGATGTATGCCGCTATATGGTATAACCGTTTCAAAATTCTTACCAGCGTCAATACTTTTTACCACTGTTTGGCTAATATACCAAAGTGTATTTTCGTTTAAAGGATCAGCTATAATGTCTTGAAAATAAAATGGACGATTGTCCACAATTGTTTTTTGTGAATTTACCAAAGTAAAATTATAACCGCCATCATCACTCTTATACAAACCACTTTTGGTTGATTCCACCAACGCATAAACTCTGTTTGGATTTGATTTACTAATCGCAATACCTACACGACCCAAATTACCATCAGGCAATCCATTTTCTTTACCCAATTTTGTGAAATTTTTACCACCATCAATAGTCATATAGATACCACTTCCCTTTCCACCACTCTCTAAATGATACGGGTTACGATAGTGATGCCACATGGCCACTAATAATTTATTTGGATTTTTGGGATCCATAATCATATCTCCCACTCCTGAGGTATCATTGGTATATAAAATTTGATTCCAGGTTTCGCCACCATCTGTTGTTTTGAATACACCTCTGTTTTTGCTTTGTCCATAAGGGTTTCCGATGGCTCCCGCATAAACTACATTTGGATTGGTTGGATCAATAATCACACGGTGAATGTTTCTTGTTTGTTCAAGTCCCATTCTTTTCCATGTTTTACCTGCATCTAAAGTTTTATAAATACCTTCTCCAATGCTGATTGAGTTTCTTGGATTTCCTTCACCGGTACCAACCCATACCACACTTGGATTACTTTGTTGCATTGCTACAGCACCAATATTTAAAATGGGTTGTTCATCGAAAACAGGTGTCCAACTCACACCACTATTATTTGTTTTCCATACACCACCGGATGCTGCACCTATCCAAATATTATTTGGATTTGCTACTTC
>JAURIP010000280.1 GCA_030832695.1 Sediminibacterium sp.
AAAAAAGCCGTCCCCCCGAGTACTCGGGGGGACGGCTTTTAAGTTGCTGTAGGGGGAGGGATCGAACCTCCAAGAGGCAGTTAGCTATAACACAAAGTTCAGTGGTCGACCCTGGTCGCCCCGATTACTCGGGGCGGCTCTATGTTACGTTTATCCCGTTATCCCCGCCTTCGAGACAAGAAGGTATGTATGCCAAGATTTCATCACCCCACAGTATTTAAGAACAATTCATTTGAGTTTTTCTACTTATTTCCCTCATTTGATTAATCAAAACTAAAGTATTGGCCTATATGTTGCAAATATTTTAATCATTTATTTTAAAATATAGAAAATATTTAATAAATTGCCAATATATTTAAAAATAGTTAAAAATGGAGGCAAAAAATACCCCAAAATTGAACATTGACAAAAGCTTAGATAAGCTGGATTTGCAAATAATTCAAGCAATGATGGAGGATGCCGAAGTTTCCTATGCAGATTTAGGCAAACAATTCTTTGTTTCAGGAGGTACCATTCATGTGCGTATTAAAAAGTTAGAGGAGTTGGGCATTGTAAAGGGCAAGCGCCTAGCTGTTGATTTAAAAGTGTTGGGTTACGACATTATCGCGTTTATCGGTATCTACCTTGAGAAAAGCTCGATGTATGATAATGTTGCGCAAGCGTTAAAAAATATCCCACAGGTGGTTCGGGTAAATTATACTACCGGCAATTATAGCATGTTTGTTGAAATTGTGTGCAAGGATATGCAACAACTTCGTTTTGTGCTTCATGATGAACTTCAAAATATTAAAGGCATTGAGCGTACGGAAACTTTGATCTCCTTAGAGGAAAGTTTTTCACGTAATGTGAAGATTGTTTAGTTTTTCAATTGTAAATTACATTAAATCTTTTTTTATGAAACCTTGTTTTCAACAGGATGGCCGTCGTAGTTTTTTAAAAAAATCGACCTCCCTAGTCGCATTGTATTTAACACCAAGTGTTTTTTTAAAGGCATTTGCTGTGGATACGATTGTTCCAATGCCGATAGCCAAGGAAAAATTAACGATTACTATTAATGGTAAATTATTAAAAATTGAAATAGATGCAAGAACTACTTTGCTCAATTTATTAAGAGAGGATTTGGCTTTTACGGGTACTAAAAAAGGTTGTGAGATGGGGCAGTGTGGCGCATGTACTGTTCATATTAATGGTAAGCGTGCAAAATCATGTATGCAATTAGCATTAACTCATCAAAATAATAAAATAACGACCATCGAGGGTTTGGGTGATGGTGAAAAGTTACATCCAATGCAAGTAGCGTTTATAAAACATGACGCTTTTCAATGTGGCTATTGCACTTCAGGTCAAATAATGTCGGCTGTTACTTGTGTAAGAGAAGGTAATGCTAAATCAAGAGCAAGTATTCAAACTTATATGGATACTAATATTTGCAGATGCGGTGCTTATCAAAACATTGTGGATGCTATTGCTGAAGTAGCTAAAACCGGTGCTAAAATTTAATCCATATAACCTTATCAATTCAAGAAAATGAAATCATATAATAATACAATACTTTGGGAAGATGAGCGCGTAGACGGTGCTGATAAAGTTAATGGTAAAGCAAAATATGCAGCAGAACATAGCTTACCTAATATGGCATATGCGGTTTTTGTTACAAGTACCATTGCAAAGGGAAGTATTAAAAATTTAGATACTTCCAAAGCATTAGCGATGCCTGGTGTTTTAGATGTAATTTATTATGCTAATTGTCCAAGTGTACCTGGTTATATTTCTAATGCTGCGGAACGTCCTAAAAATGCAATTGAGTGGCGCGGTCATAAAGTATTACATGATAACAAAGTGCGTTTTTTTGGACAACCCATTGCACTTATTGTAGCGGATAGTTTTGAAAATGCAAATGCAGCGATACGTTTTGTAAAAGCGGAGTATGAAATTGAAAACTTTGAAACTAATTTTGACAAAGCAAGATTAGATATAAAAAATTTAAAAACAATCAGTAATTATAAACGCGGTACGGAAAAAAAGTTTAAGGAAGCGTTTGCTTCAGTTGAATCTGAATTTAATATTCCTATTGAGGTTCACAATGCAATGGAATTGTTTGCTACTATTGCGCATTGGGAAGGAGAGGATAAAGTTACTTTGTATGATAAAACACAGGGCCCCAAGAGTACGCAATTTACCGTGTCTCGTACATTTGGTATCCCAGATAAAAATGTAAGAGTCATTGCTGAAAATGTGGGTGGCGCTTTTGGAAGTGGTTTAAGAAGTTGGGCGAATGTGCCAGCTGCTTGTATCGCCGCAAAAAAACTGAATCGTCCGGTGAAGTTAGTACTAACGCGTCCGCAAATGTTTTCATTAGTTGGTTACCGTCCACAATCATGGCAAAAAGTGGGCATTGGCGCAGATGCTGCTGGAAATTTTACGGGCATTAGTCATGAAGCCATCTCGAATACTTCCAGGTATGAGGATTTTAGAGAAGGGATTGTGGATGTGTCTAAATTTTTATATGCATGTGAGAATGTGGATACAAAATATAACCTACTGCCACTTGATTTGAGTACGCCTGTATGGATGCGTGGTCCTGGGGAAGCCAGCGGTTGTTTTGCATTAGAAAGTGCGATTGACGAATTGTCCTATAAATTAAAAATGGACCCCATAGAATTAAGATTAAAAAATTACACGACTACTAATCCAGAAAATAAAATGCCATTTTCTGATATTAATTTAAAAGATTGTTACACTTACGGAATAAATAAAATAGGGTGGAAAAATCGTCCCACTGTACCTGGTGCATTAAAGGAAAATGGATGGTTGATTGGTTATGGTATGGCCGTGGGTGTTTTTGGTGCAGGAAAAGGATCAGCGTCGGTAAGAATAGTTTTAAGTA
>JAURIP010000040.1 GCA_030832695.1 Sediminibacterium sp.
CATATATATAATGCGGCAATTGATAATTACTAATTCCAAGTGCAGTGTAGGTGATCAAAAAACCAGGGAGCACTATCCATTCCTCATTTTTATTTAAACTAAATTTAGTTCTAATTATTTTGGTGCATTCTGAAATTAATCCAAGTATTAAAAACAAAGTCCAAGGCAAAAATCCCCATAGTAAATTTTGAAATAAAAAAAGGAACTCATCGTTTTCATGCCAAACACTCTCTCCGGTTATTCTGCCAAAACTTTGTGTCCAATAAAAAAATCTTAAGCCCGAAGTCCCAGTTTTCTCATACATTACTTTTTCCGGGTGTAAATCAAACTGTTGATATAAACCAATATCCATGGGTATTAACAAAATTATTATAATGACAATACCTACCAGATATTCCCATCTAAAAAGCATTTTAAAATTTCTATGCATTATCAAATGTGGCGCAAATGAAAAAACAGGCACCATTAAAGCAATTGGCCCCTTAGTCATCATTCCAAATGCAACAGCAGAAAATGCAATGATCAATGAACTCCATTTTCTATTATTTAACCAATTAGCAAATTGCCAAATAGACAATATTACCCATGCCATCAACATCGTATCTGTTCTTACATCATGTGTAATTAAAAACATTGCTTGTGTACTCGCTAATATCAAAGCCGCTAACCCTGCTATTTCACTACTGTAATAGATGAGTGTAAATTTATAGGTACTGTATATGGCCAAAATGGCCATTAAGATAGATGGTATTCTGAATGCAAAATCATTGATTCCAAATAAATACATGCTTATTGCACTTGACCAAAATAACATGGGCGGCTTATCTAAATAGTCACTGCCTTGATCAAAAATTTGTAGGAAGCTTTTATTTTGAAGCATTTCTCTTGAAATATTTGCATACTGAACAGAATCAACTTCCATTAATGGAATAAACATGCTTCCTAAAATGTAGATAATTATACATAAAACAATATAGAATATGTATATATTTGTATAGCTTTTTTCTCGGTTAAGAAGCATTGTGATAATTATTATTGTTAGCGTAATATTTAATCATAAAAAGGAGCAAATTACTTAATTGACTAAAATTTAAAAAAGTAACATAAATATACAAATGATTATTAATAAAATATCAATTATTGTTCCAGCTTACAATGAGGCAGCTACTATCTCCATTGTAATTGACAAATTATTAAATTTAACCTTTATTAATAATATTAAAAAAGAATTAATAATTGTCAATGATTGTTCTATTGATCATACAGAAAATTTGATACATGATATTATAAAGCGCAATGAAGGGGTAGAAATTGTATATTTTAAACATGAAATAAATTCAGGTAAAGGTGCAGCTATTCATACTGGTATTAAAAACGCAACAGGTGATTATTTAATTATTCAAGATGCCGATTTAGAATACGACCCCAATGAAATTAACAAACTTTTAAAACCTGTCCTTGAGGGTTATGCAGATGTAGTTTATGGATCAAGATTTATTGGAGGATCGCCACACCGAATTTTATTTTTCTGGCATACCATAGGAAATAAATTTTTAACTTTTTTATCGAACCTCTTTACAAACTTAAACTTAACTGACATGGAAACATGTTATAAGCTGTTCAAAACTAGCATCATAAAAAACATCCAATTAAATGAGAAACGTTTTGGTTTTGAACCAGAAGTAACAACAAAAATCGCTCGAATAAAAAATATACGAATTTATGAGGTAGGTATATCTTATTATGGAAGAACTTACGCTGAAGGAAAAAAGATAAATTGGAAAGATGGCTTTAGAGCCATTTACTGTATTATTAGGTATAATTTATTTCAATAAATATATCGCAGGAAAATCAGTCAGGCTCAACACAAGTCATAATACTGTAGAACGTTCATTTCAAATTTTATACGTTTTGATTAACAGACTTGTTAATTTATTGTAAATACATGTTTTATAAAAACATTTTAACATGTTTGAGTGTTTAAGAAATAAACAAATCAATTATTATGAAAATGAAATTCTTATTGACAATGCTAATCGGAGGTGTTATCTCTGCATCAGCTCAAAAAACAATTGTAGATGTAGCTGTAGGTTCAACTGCACACACAACATTAGTTGCTGCTGTAAAAGCAGCTGATTTAGTAAGTACTTTACAAAGCGCAGGTCCTTTCACAGTATTCGCGCCAACAAATGAAGCATTTGCAAAATTACCTAAAGGTACTGTTGAAACACTTTTAAAGCCAGAGAACAAAGCTACTTTAGCTAAGATTTTGACTTACCACGTTGTCGCTGGTAATTTAGATGCTGCTGCTGTTTTAAAGGCTATTAAGGACGGTAAAGGAAAAGTTAGTTTAACGGCTGTTAGCGGCGGAACACTTACTGCTTCAATTAAAGACGGTAAGGTTATTTTAACAGATGAAAAAGGCGGAATTGCAACTGTTACTGCAACTGATTTAAAAGCAGGAAATGGTGTAATTCACGTAATAGATGCTGTTGTATTGCCAAAATAGTTTTCTAAAATCGAGTTATTCCAAAGGGTCCTTAGCAATAAGGGCCCTTTTTTATTTAATAGTAAATTGTTGAACTTTAAGGCTGCACTTTATATATCTAAATAAACAAAGATGTTAAATGTTTGCAAATAGCTGTTTGTTGTAAACGCTAATTTATACATATATAATAAATTAGATAACAAATGAATTAATTTAGACAGTATAAATTAATAATTCTATATTACATCAAATAAAATTTATGTTTAAAAAATTTACAATCTCTGATACGCTTATGTTAGTATCAGCATTTTCATCTTTAATATTTTCTGAAATTTTATGGTTTCAAGGAGAAAAAGAAGCGGGTATTTTTATTGGTTTATGGGTACCCTCGATTTTAGGGTTTGCTATACTTTTAAAATTAATAAATAATCAAAAATGATTGAAATTATACCATATTTCGCAGCCCTAATTACCATTTTATTTGGTGTGGCATTTATTCTAGTATTGAATAAATTTAGAGGTGAAAAATAATTGCTAAAAAAACAGCATGAATAATTTATTACATAAATCTGGTAGTTATTTTGATAAATATTTCAATGCTAAAAATGTACGAAAAGTAGAATTATTAATACTTCGTGCCGCTGTCTTTGCTTTCCTTTTTCATTTACTTATTATTTTTTTAGGAAATAACTTCACTTATTTCAAAAATCTACAGCACAGCTATTTAAAAGCAATATATACTCCATTTAGTTTTATATTATTTTACGAAGTATTTCTGCTTGTTATCATAATTCCAAAATCTATATCCGAGTTTGTTGGAAAGCAGTTTGAGGTGATTACCTTAATTACTTTAAGAGGCTTTTTTCATGATATAGCGGATCTTGATTTGAAAAATTTTATTAATATCAATAATCCAGAGTTCATTAGTTTACTCTATGACTTACTGGCTTCTTTAATTATGCTAAGCCTTACTATTTTGTATTATAAAATTTACCAAAATAATCGTAAATCGGAAGTCGTTAATGAGCTTAATAATTTTATCAATATTAAAAAATTAGTATCATTAAGTATGATAATAATTTTATTAGTACTCAGTATAAGTAGCTTGTATCTGTGGGGCACGGAAATGTTGGAAGCATTAAAATTAAATAAAGACTATCCTAATCCCAATACTGTATTTTACGCGGATTTCTTTTCTATTATGATTTTTGTCGACGTATTATTATTGATCATTTCTTTTATTTATCACTTTTCCTTTTTTACTATTTTCAGAAACGCCAGCTTTATCATTACTACCATTTTAATTAGAATGTCATTAACTACAGAAAAGCCAATGAATTATATAATCATTTTAATTGGCTTTTTATTTTCAATCGTATCCTTTTATTTATATAGCTTAAGAAACACTAACAACAAGTCTGTAGAATAATCAGCTGCCTATTTCTTATATTTTTGCAGCAAGCGCATAAAAATTTAATTATTTAAATAGTGAATATAATATTATTTGATGGTGTATGTAATTTGTGTAACAATAGTGTTTCATTTTTAATTAAATATGACAAAAATAATATTTTTAAATTTGTAGCCCTTCAAACAACTGCTGGACAAAACATCATACACCAACATGGTCTTTTAAATGAGGGAAAATCGGTTGTCTTAATAAAAGACGGAATTGTATTTTACAAATCAGATGCAGTCATTGAAATTGCAAAACAAATCAAAGGTTGGCCTCATATTTTCAAATACGGGTATCTTTTCCCAAAATTTTTAAGAGATGGTATTTACAATCTAATAGCAAAGAATAGATATTTTTTATTTGGCAGAAAAGAAACCTGTGCCATTCCTTCCGAAAAGGATAGAGAAAGATTTATTTTTTAAAATACCTATCTTTAAAATTTACTTGACCACCAGGCCCACAAAATTAAAATGGGTTGTCCTACAAATAAACGTACGCAGGATAATAATGGTGTAATGGTAAATGAGCCTAGCAAAAAATCCCCTTTTTGAATAAAATAAATATGGGATGGGATAAAAGCAATTAACATTATAATAACGCCCTTTACTGCTAATGAGCGTGTTGCTTTAGGTATTAATAGTAATGCTAATACTATTTCAGCTATGCCAGATAATATATTGATCTCTTTGGCCCAATCAGCTAAGTAGGGCGGTATAATAGGTATATAAAAAGAAGGGTTGGCAAAGTGATTATACCCTGCAAAAAGATAAAAGACAATAAGTAAGAAGAAGAGTATTTGTTTGACGATTTTTATTTGCATACCTAAATGTAACTTAAATTTATGTACAAAAAAAGTAGCACTGAGTTGAAGTTTAATCGGTTAAAATTCAATGATAAAGCCAATGGTGGGTATTAAAGTGCCTTCGGCGTTTTCTAAGAAATATGGGATTGCATTACTACCATCCAATTGCACAGGCTTCCCATTGGTACTTAGGAAACTTGAATTGTCTTCTTTTCTTTGAAAAGTATATTGAGGTGATCCTGTACTTTTTGAAGAATAAAAATTTTGAATGTCGATGTAAAAATCAAAAGTGGATTTTTTGTAGTTCCATTTTTTATCCAAACGAAGGTCTCCTGAATGAAACGCTTTTAATCTCAAGGTATTTACTTGATTATAATCAAATACACCATTTCCCAACGTCAAATAATTCAATCTACTTTGCGCTAAATTGTATGGCGTATAAGGTGCAGCACCTTGGTACCTAAATTTAATTCCTAGCTCCCAATTCTTTGGTAGTTTATACCCTGCAGTAGCACTAATTAAATGTCTGTTATCCCAACTAGCAGGTTTTAATTTTTTATCTAGGCCCGAAAATTCACTCCAGTATAAAGTATAACTAAACACACCAAAAAACTTTTCTGTTAATTTTTGTTGTGCAAAAAATTCAAAACCATATGCCCTTCCTTTGCCATCTTGTTGGATGGGCTCGTTTCCTATCGCTCCAAATTCTATGCCCTTGTTTGCAAGACTAATTTCATCTAGTATACTCACTGGATAATTTTTATACCCCTTATAAAATCCTTCAAAGGTGAATCTTGTTGTACTAGAAGGTAAAAATTCAAACCCAGCCACATAGTGATTTGACCTGATATACTTACCAGGATTCGTGAGTCCATTATTGGTATAAGCCAATTGCGTGTAACTAGGCAGTCGATAATAGGTACCATAACTGGCACTAAAGTTCCACGCATTACTTAAAGCATAACTTAAACTAATTCTTGGGCTTAATTGATCTAATGGATTTTGACTACTAGCTTCAAAACTATTTGCATCTGCTCTTAATCCAGCACTCATAGCCAAGCGGTCATCAAATAATCTTGTGCCTAATTGCACAAACCCACCATACCTTAAAAAATCAACCCCAGTATTGGTATTGAATGTGATGGCATTTTGTATTGTCTTACCGGCACTATCTTTTAAAGCAGGTCTAAACAGTTGATAAAAGGCATTGTCAAATTGAACATATTGTGCCACTAAGCCATAGCTTAAACTAATATTGTTACTATTTTTAGTGACATCAAATCGTAATTTATTTTCTGTTTCATTACTTCTGATTTGATAAGTGCGTGATGCGTCAGAAGGCTTTTCATTGTCCTCGTATCTATCCGCTTGATTGTCTAATGTGTTTCTACTAAGCGATAGATTCCAATAACCGTCTTGAATTAATTTTTTCAAAGAAATTCCAAGGGTATAGTTCCATTGGTTAACTAAAGGATTGTTATTGATTGCAAATAATTTTTCTGGCGTCGCTTCTTTAGGCGCTGCTAATCTAAATTCATCAATCGCCGCAAGTCCAAGTGTAGTCAACGTCGTCTTGTCATTAATTTTTGTGGTTGTTTTAAATTGATAATCCCAATAATTAGGACGTATCGGCAAATCCAATGCTTTAAATAGTAGTTCTAAATAACTTCTTCTCACCGATGCTAAAAAGGTTGTTTTTTTAGTAATGGGTCCGTCTAAAGTTGCTGCCACCTCCGTTCCACTCATTCTAAAATTACCTTGAAGCTTGTTGGCGTTACCATTTTTTTGACGAAACTGAAATACACTACTCAAGGCATTGTCATATCTTGCATCAAATGCAGAAGTACTTAATTTTACATCCTGAATAAAACTCACATTCAATATCCCTTGGGGCCCACCACCACTTCCTTGTGTACTAAAGTGGTTGATAATAGGTACTTCAATACCATCTAGATAAAAAACGTTTTCACTTGGTGCGCCCCCTCTAATGATAATGTCATTTCTAAACGTACCTCCAGCTGCGCCACCGCCTACACCTGGTAAAGATTGAATTACCTTACTAATGTCAAAATTGCCCCCAGGATTGGCTTTGATATCCTCGGCAGTAAGTCGTTGAATACTCAATGGACTCTCTAAAGTGGTCGCTTTCGCTGTATTACGTCTACCTGTAACGGTAACAGCGTTCAATATATTGACAGAAGGTTCGAGTTCTATAGTGATTGTATTTTCATTACCGGATGTCACAATAACGTTGGTCAGTAGTTTATCTTGAAAGCCAAGTCCAGTAATTTTAATTGCATAAGCGCCGGGTAAAAGACGCGTAAACCTGAATGCACCATTGCTATCTGATAGCATTTTTTCACCACCCGGTGACAATGACACCAAAAGTCCTACCGCATTTTGCTGCGTTTTTCTGTTGACCAAAGCACCGCTCAATTTCCCTGTATTTTGAAGGGTCCCTTGCGCTTTAGCAAGATTTATACTAAAAACCACCAATAAACTTGCGAAAATCAATTTAAACCAATACATATTCTTCATTTTTTGAATTCATATATAAAACAAAGGAAACTAATAAAATGTTTACTTTTTAAGCAAAAAAAGAAGATTTAAGTTAATCATGGAATTTCAAGCGATTTGAGGGCTTGTTTTCATGACACAGAAAAAATAATTATATTTAACATAAAAATTATCAATAGAATTTATATGAAAAATATTTTAATCATTTGTGCAGCTTTCTTAGCTTTTGGGTGTGATAAACGACAAAATGAAAATACACCAATCACCCCAACTCCAAACGTTATACCCTCCACCGTTACAAGTGCCAATGGTAAAGTTTGGATGGATCGAAACCTTGGCGCATCAAGGGTTGCAATAAGTAGCACTGATACAAGCGCCTATGGTGATTTATACCAATGGGGACGAGCAGCAGATCAACACCAATTAAGAAAATCGACAACAATCGCAACCCAGGCAACAACTGACAATCCTGGTAACGCAAATTTTATTATGCCTGCTACGCCACTAACTGATTGGAGGAATCCTCAAAATATAAATTTATGGCAGGGCGTAAATGGTATTAATAATCCATGTCCTACTGGTTTTCGTTTGCCAACAGAAGCAGAGTGGAATGCAGAATTGTCGAGTTGGACATTAAAAAATGGGGATGGCGCATATGCTAGTCCGCTAAAACTTACTGTTGCTGGAAGTCGTGAAATAATGATCAATAATACAGGCATTAGTGGGAGCTACTGGAGTAGCACAGTAAGTGGTGATGGATCTCGATATTTCAACTTTAGCAACGCCGGTGCATTTGTATTAACACACAATAGAGTTTACGGAGGCAGTATTAGGTGTATTAAAAATTAAAGCAAATACAAAACGGATTTTATTTTAATGTTCATCTATTTGGAAATCTTAGAATTAGTTATCTCATTGATGGCAGTGACAAACCGGTGACATTTTTCTGAAACTGTTCCTTGCTCATAATCAGTGATGCGAACTTTTACAAAATTATAGTGAACGTTTATTTCTGGATGATGGTCCTGCTTAATGGCAATTTGCATGACTTTATTAGAGAATAAGACCACCTCATTATAGTTATCAAACTTAAAAGTCTTTTCTAGTTTATTATTTATTTCTGTCCAATCGCTAGCTGACATAGGAGTATATTCAAACTTAATTAATTCGTCTAACGAAATATATTCTAAAGTTTTAATGTGCGTTGCCTTCAATATAATAGGAGGAGCTAAATTATTTTGATAAGCTTCTATCCATCTAGATACACAAAGGCACCATTTATCTCCCTCCACCAGCCCTTTAAAGCCAGTTGGTGGATAATCCATTGTCAAATCATTGCCTTTACTTTTGGAGAATTGTAAAAATGTATCGGTTACAACCGCACAAACAGTATGTGTTCCCCTATCGTTTGCGCCTGTGTTACAACAGCCATCTCTGTAAACACCTGTCATGGGGCTTGTCCCGCATACAATTAATGGTTCATTGAAAACATTTAAGGCGTTATGAATTGGATTCATTGATAGAATAAGATTTAAAAAATAAACTTAGTACTTAAAAAATTAGAGTCATCTGAAGCTACAATTTCATTGATGATTTCTTTATTTTCATCTGTTAGTTTCGCAGCAACCAGTGATCTAATTGAAAATGACCTCAAGGCATCCACCACAGATAAAGTACCCTCGGCACTGTCCTTTCGACCTGTAAAAGGAAAACTATCAGGTCCTCTTTGACACTGACAATTGATGTTGACACGACTCACTTGATTCACTAATGGATCAATCAAACTTGCCAACTCTACTTTATTTTTTGAAAACAAACTAACTTGTTGGCCATGCGTTGATTTAATAATATACTGAATAGGTTCCTCGATATCATCAAAAGGGATAATAGGAATGATTGGACCAAACTGTTCTTCACTGTATACCTTCATTTTATGGTTCACTGGAAATAATATAGCTGGATAAAAAAATGTTTCCTTGATGGTTCCTCCATTTTCATTCATCACCATTGCTCCATGTAGCTTTGCATCCTGAATTAAATCATTTAAGTAGGCTGGCTTACCCGGCTCTGGAAGCGGTGTTAAAGTGACCCCTTTTTCCCAAGGCAATCCAAATTGCAACTTTGCAACCTGCTCTTTTAACAATTCAATAAACTCATTGGCAATTGATTGATGTACAAAAATTGTTTTAAGCGCAGTGCACCTTTGTCCATTGAATGAAAGTGCACCTAATACAGTTTCTTTAACGGCTAAATTAATATCAGCATCCTTAGTAACAATGGCTGCATTTTTGGCATCTAATCCTAATATAGCCCTCAACCTATTTACTTTAGGATGTAGTTTTTTTAATTGATTGGCTACCTTGCTGGAACCTATTAATGTTAGTACATTTATTTTTCCAGATTCCATTAACGCAGGTATGATCACATTTCCACGTCCATAGATTGTATTGACGACCCCTTTAGGAAAGCATGATTTAAACGCTTCAAGCATCGGATAATGCAATAAAGTACCATGTTTAGGCGCCTTGAATAATAAGGTATTCCCCATAATAATCGCAGGAATTAATGTGGTAAAAGTTTCATTCAAGGGATAATTAAATGGCCCCATACACAAAACAACGCCTAATGGCGATCGCCTAATTTGCGCGACAATACCTTGTTCTATTGTGAATCTAGAAGAGTCTCTATCTATGTCCTTAAGTGCCTCAATTGTAGCATAAATATATTCTACAGTCCTATCAAATTCTTTTTCTGAGTCTGCATAGGTTTTACCAATTTCCCACATCAATAATTTTACCACGATTGGTTTTTGTTCGAGCATTTTAGTAATAAAATTCTCAACACACTTTATGCGCTCCGAAACGGACATGGTTGGCCACTCGCCCCTGCCATCATTATAGGCTGTACAAGCTGCATCTAATGCAATTTTTGCTTCTTTCTCTGTACAGATAGGATAAGAGCCAA
>JAURIP010000150.1 GCA_030832695.1 Sediminibacterium sp.
TACAGTGGCAAATTCATACACTATGTTTTGGATTTGCAAAAATACACAAAGGATAGCTCATAAAACGAAAAACTCCCCATAAATGGGGAGTAATTTTCAATTATTTTTTAACAGTGGTGCAGATCTAAATTCGGGGGTTATCCTTTTTTGATTTGCGTAGTATCCGTGGCAGCTTTTTGGTTACCACCAGATTGCATTTTTTTAATGATTTCCCAGTTTTTAGTTAAGCTCTCCTTTATTTTCATGGTTTGTGGCTCCCCAGGTATTAGCTCTAAAACCTTATCACACATTGCAATTGCTTGCTCATATGCTTTGGTTTCATTATAATAGCCCATCATGGTGTAAAAGTTGTTAACCATCGCCTGCTTGTTTTTAGTCATATCCTTCGACAAAAACTGATTTTGTAGGGTGACTGCTTCAAAAAGCACCCCTAAATTGTTTGCCGTATCCAATAATTTAGCTGCTTTCACATTAAATGAATACCCGTTTGGTTTATCAGGGAACGCCGTGATATATTCCATTGAAATGGCTTTTGTAGTAGCT
This sequence comes from Sediminibacterium sp., assembly GCA_030832695.1. The sequence goes on from JAURIP010000150.1 coordinate 544, forward strand.
CCCTCCTTTGCATTTGCCGCAATACTTGCTGTTTTATAATAATACACTTCATCCTTCACACCTCTTAGGGCTGAATAATTCGCATACCATTTTAGTTCATCGGCATACATATTAGCTTTTTCTAACATTTCATAGCCCAACTTGTAATATTTCAGCTTATTTACCTTTGCAGTATCAGCAGCAATTGCTTTTTGTAATAAAGCAGATAACGCGACTTGGTTTCCGCTAAAACGAGATATAATCCTAACCGCTAATTCGTAATCACTGGTGACTATCTTATCAGCTGCGCTTTTACTCATGAAATTTTCAATATATGTTTTTGCTTGAACTGAATCGCCTTTGCGATCATAGTTATAGGCCAATAACACCCCTAATCTAGGTAAAGCATCAATTCCAATGGAAGCTTCTAATGCTTTTGCTTTTTCTAATGACGCATCATATTGTCCAGCGCGGAAAAGATAATCAGCATTAAAAATGTCTAAGGATGGATCCTTATCCGCATATTTTAAAAACAAATCTAAATTCACTTTTGCAGTCTCTGTTGCGGTCTGTGTATTGAGATCCGCATAATACGTATACAAAGCGAAGTATACTGGAGGAAAACTTGGGTCGGCAGCAATCGCTTTACTATAATATTCATCAAATGACTCCCTGTTACTTTGTGTTTGATACACCCTTCCAGTTCTGTAATAAGGAAAAGCATTTTTTGGATCGCGCGTTATTGCCTCTTGAAATGCAGTCACCGCTTCACCTCCATTTTCACCACCCACTTTCAAATAGTTAATACCTAAATTAATAAATAAATTAGGGCTTACCAATGATTCATATGCTGAAATTGTTTCCTTTAATTTGTCAATTGCATATCTGTGATCGCCAATATTAATAGGGCATTCAGCGTATATATAACCAATCGCATTAACAATATCTTGATTAGGTTTTCCTTTAAATTTTCCCTTTGTTAGTAAAGTGGTCGTTAACGCAACTTCTAAATTTTGCTTCACCGCATTTGCGTCTGCCCCTTCTAATAATTGAACGTGCGACATACCCACTAATAACCAAGGATCATTTCCAGCTGCTTGCATTGCTTGTTGAAAAATAGCTTTCGCTTTTTTGATGGTTGTATCACTTGGCATACCAGATCCTTGTTCTGCTAATACCGCTTCTCCATACCAAAAAATATTTTCCGTATTGGTGGGGCTTTTATCTAAGGCTTCTTTGAAAAAGGCCAAGGCAGATTTGTTTTTTTCATAATTTAACAACTTCACGCCCTCCGCTAAGGGAGAAACTGGAACTACCTGTGCATGTACACTTGACAATGCTAAAACCACAGTTACGGAAAATAAAACCAATTTTTTCATCACTTTATTTTTTAAAAATTCTGGATCCTTAAATTTATTCAAATTATAAATTCGGAAGGTGAAAATATCAAATTTTACCTGAAATTCAACCTAAATTAATGGATAATTCTACTACAAAATGTTAGTTTTTATAAGTGGTACTAATTCAAGAGCCCGTTTCTTTTTTTAAAACCCATTTTAGCGGGTACCAAAAAGGCCCTTCTAAATATTAACTGGCCTCGTTCTAGGCTTAAAAAATTTAAAAATCCTGACCCCAAACCGGGTGAATTTTCCTTCAAAATATAATAAATTGGTAATGATAATGAATATTGCCCTCGACCAATGGTTGCTTGAGAAGGTTGGGCATACATTCCTTTTTCCTCGCATAAAGTACATTCCAGCATAGCGGTTTTTACCTGCTTTTGATTTTCAACCTGCTTTGGATCGTATTTATCCCCCACCCAATTCAACCCTAGAAATCCAATCGCATTGGGATGATTTTTAATATAGGTGATTACATCTGCTGATCCATTTGCCCCATGCACATTTTTTCCAAATGGGGCTTGCTTTAATAAGCTGTCTTTTAAAAAACGATTAATGCCTGTTAAATTATTGCCATCCATGACTACTTCTTGTGGATCCACCCCCTTTAATTTATCCCCTAATTGTTTTAAAGTAAATAAGGTATCCTTTGCTGATTTATGCACCAATACAGCAATAGCATTATACGCCAATATGCCAAATGTGGGCGCATACCCTAATTGGTTTTTAAATCCTACTTGTTCTGCTTTTCCCAACCCCCTTGTGATAATAATCATGCGGGTACTATCCTTTGTAAAGTCCTTTAAACATTCAATTTCAGACTTGTACAACACATTGATTTTGGCCTTGGGATAACTTGAATTGAACACCTTAATTTGTTCTTCGATAATGGGTTTAAAACTTTCTTCCACTGAAATATTGATTTCCCCTTCACTCGTGGTTTCAATAGGCGCATTGGTTGTCGAACTATTACATGAGATGAACAAAATGAAGCCGCTTAAAAAAGTAAATATTTTACGCATAATTGAAATTCATAAGTTTAAAAAACAGACAGGTTAGTAATCCTTTTGAAAGCCCCGATATAACCTAAATCCACCATACAATAAACACATACCCCCAAAAATGGTCCGAAACTCGGCATCTACATTCAACACCTGATCTAATTTGAACCATTTGGCGCCCAACATCAACACCGCACAGCCTAAAATTAGGGCCGCCATGCTAAAATCATAGATACTTTTAAAAAGTCGATAGGACCTTTCTGATTTTTCCCTTGGATTATTTCTTGTATTATTACTTGAATGATTAAAGTCTTCCATATTTTTAATTTAAAACCACAATTTAAACAATTAATATAGGATGAATTTAAAAATTTATCTTTACTTATAAATATGACAGCATGAGCAAGCCATCTTTGCCACAAGGAACCCGTGATTTTAATGCCGTAACGGTACAAAAACGACAATATATTTTTCAAACAATACGAACTGTGTTTGAATCATTTGGATTTGCACCCTTGGAAACACCCGCCATGGAAAACCTAGAAACATTAATGGGTAAATATGGGGAAGAAGGTGACAAGCTGATTTTTAAGATTTTAAATAACGGGTTGGATAACCCGCAAAAAAAAGAACAAACAGTAGATGGTTTTGATAAAATTTTAGCTGGCAAAAGTACCCCTAATATTACGGAACGTGCTTTGCGATATGATTTAACAATCCCGTTTGCAAGATATGTTGCCATGAATCATGGCGCTTTAACTTTCCCATTTAAGCGTTATCAAATTCAGCCTGTGTGGCGCGCGGATCGTCCTCAAAAAGGCAGGTACCGTGAATTTTATCAATGCGACGCTGATATTGTTGGAAGTGAAAGTTTATTAAATGAGGTTGATTTGGTGGCGTTGTATGTAACCGCATTTGAAAAATTAAATTTACCTGTTGAAATAAAAATAAATAACCGACAAATTTTATTAGCGCTTGCTGAAATTTGTGGCGGCAGCGAAAAACTGATTGACCTCACTATTGCCATTGACAAATTAGATAAGATAGGTTGGGAAAAAGTACAAGTAGAATTAAGTGCAAAAGGATTTACAACTGCACAACAAACTACCATTCAAACCTATTTGAATATTGAAGGGAGCAATGAAGAAAAATTAAAAAAATTAGCAGCACTATTAGGTGATAATACTGCTGGACAAACTGGTATTGTGGAATTAAATTATGTTTTAAATTATCATAACAATACTGGCATGGCCAAACATTTGGTCGCCGACTTTACTTTGGCACGCGGATTAAACTATTATACGGGTCTTATTTTTGAAGTAAAAGCCAAAGATGCACAAATGGGCAGTATTGGCGGTGGTGGCAGGTATAATGATTTAACTAGTTTGTTTGGCGTTCCTAATATACCTGGCGTGGGCATTAGCTTTGGCGTGGATCGTATTTATGATGTGATGGAGGAGAAAAATTTATTTCCTGCATCCGTTGAACAAGCTACGCAGGTATTGTTTTTTAATTTGGGCGAGAATGAAGCGCTGCAATCTTATCAATTAATGTTGGCGCTTAGAAATAAAAAAATTGCTTGTGAAATTTACCCTGAGAAAAGTAAGTTTGACAAGCAATTTAAATATGCTGAGAAAAAAAATATTCCTACCATTGTTATTATTGGTAGTGAGGAATTAGCTGCTAAAAAATGTACTATTAAAAATTTAAATTCAGGACAACAAGATACAATTACATTTGAAGCACTAATGGACTACCAATTTTAGTTGTATAATTTATCAGCCCAAATTTGGTCTTCAAAATAAAA
>JAURIP010000274.1 GCA_030832695.1 Sediminibacterium sp.
CTTAATATAATTGAAAAAGCCGCGCTTACTACTTTTTGCAAATAGCTGTGCCACTTTTGCATCAAATCCAATTCCTGCGGTGCAAAAAAACATTTTATTATTTATTAAGCCAACATCAATTCCTATTTCATGACCATTTATCGCCCTATCAAGTGCGGCCTCAAATTTAATTGGAATATTTAAGTGTCTTGCTAAACCATTCCCGGAGCCAATAGGTATAATTCCTAATGGGATGGTTGTTTCAGTTAAAACAGAGGCCACTTCATTTACAGTGCCATCACCACCAACCGCTATTATCCTGCTTGCGTTATCTTCAATCGCTTTTTTTGTAAAATAAGTCGCCTCCAAAGCCTTGGTGGTTTCCCATACTTTGCTATTTGGAACTGCGTATAATTTTTTTAAAATATTCGCCTTACGCGCTGCATTATTATTGCCAGCGTTGGGGTTATATATAAAATGTAACATGGGCTGTAAAATTATTTAATATAATGGATAATTAGTCCTTTTATTTGAGAAATTCAGCCAATTTTACTAATTAATGATGTAAGTCATTTAATTTCCTTTATCGTAAAAATTACTACCTTAGGGCATTGAAAAAGTGATCACTAAATTATATTCACCTTTTTAATAACACCAAAAGGAAGGGCAACTTTATAAAAATTGGGCATCATCATTTTTTTTAGGGCGTCCGTATATCATCCTGATCAAGGTGTCCATTATTAAATCAAGCATTTCATTTATTTATGCGCATTTTTTTTATTTTCTTTTTTATAATAAATAATGTTCATTTATATGCGCAGCTAGATACTACGAAAAAAGTATTACCTGATGTGGTAGTTTTTGCAAATAAATTTCCTGCACTTTCAAAAAATATTGTCCAAAAGGTTGATTTGATCACCGATAAAAATGCAATAAATCAACAATCGAATACGGGCGACATTTTAATACAATCAGGCCAAGTATTTGTTCAAAAAAGTCAATCAGGTGGGGGAAGTCCTGTAATTCGAGGCTTTGAGGCCAGTCGGGTTTTATTAATGGTAGACGGGGTAAGATTAAACAATGCCATTTTCAGAGGAGGGCATTTGCAAAATATCATTACTATTGACAATATGATATTAGATAGGGTGGAAGTGATTTACGGACCATCCTCCACTTTGTATGGTAGTGATGCCTTAGGTGGCGTAGTCAATATGTTTACAAAAAAACCAATTTTAACAACCACTACCAATTGGAAAACAAATGCAAATTTGATCCAACGGTATGCTACAGGACAAAATGAAAATAGAACACATGTGGATGTTAATATTGCGAATAACAAATGGGCCTATTTAACCTCGTTTACGTATGGAAGTTTTGGAGATTTGCGTCAAGGCGCCAATCGATCAGCCACTTATCCTGATTTTGGGAAACGAACTTTTTATGTGGTTAGAGAGGCGGGTGCTGATGTGGTTAAAGTAAATGAGGATGTAAATGTTCAAAAATTAAGTGGCTATCAACAAACAGATTTATTACAAAAAGTATTGTACAAGCCCAATGAAAATTCAGAACATCTATTGAATATTCAAATTTCAAATTCATCGAATATAAATAGGTATGATCGTTTGACGGAAACAACTAAAGGCTTACCTGTTTATGCAGAATGGTATTATGGGCCCCAGATTCGAAATTTAATTTCCTATAAATATACCGCTACAAAATTGCCTGGTTATTTTAGTGACTTAATGGTGACCAGTAGTTTTCAGGATATTGAAGAAAGCAGAATTTCACGCAGGTATAATACCACCGCTAAAGATTTTCGTTTTGAGCGTGTTCATGTGTTGGGGGTGAATGCTGATTTATTACATAAGCAATCCAATGGAGAAATTCATTTAGGTGCTGAATCCTATACCAATTTTGTTCAATCAACTGCAGAACGTTTAAATATTGCTACAAATGCGTTGAGTAGGATTACAACCAGGTATAGTGATGGCCCTACAAAAATGAGTTATAATGCCTTGTATTTGCAACAAACAAAACAATTAGATGCGCATTGGGTGTTAAATGATGGTATACGACTCAACTTAGTGCAATTAGATGCACGCTTTGCTGATACAACCTTAATGCACTTCCCATTTAATAAAGCAATTCAAAATAATACAGCAGTAACTGGAAATTTAGGTATTGCTTACAATGGTGAAAATGGTTATCGTGCTACCGCAGGTTTAAGTAGTGGATTTAGATCCCCCAATGTGGATGATTTAACAAAAGTGTTTGATACTAAAACTGGTTATGTAGTGGTACCTAATAAAGATTTAAAACCGGAGTATACCTATAACGCAGAAATTAATTTATCGCATACTGGTAATATAGCAAGTTGGGGTGCAAGTGTTTTTTATACTTGGTTTAATAATGCCATTGTTGTAAGTAAATATAATTGGAATGGACAAGATAATATCATGTACCAAAATGTTTTGAGTGCGGTGTATGCACCACAAAATCAAGCGAGTGCTAAATTGTATGGATTTAATTTAAATGGTAAATTAAAATTGTTTTACAACACCCAATTACATGGTACTTATACCTATACCAAGGGGACATATAACAATGGGGGTACTTCAATGCCCTTAGATCATATTCCACCAGCATATGGACGCGTTGGTTTAAAAAAAGGAGCTGATAAATTTAATGTAGAAGGATTTATTTTATTCAATGGCTGGAAGCGTAAGAGTGATTACAATTTAAATGGAGAAGATAATGAACAGTATGCTACTCCGGAGGGGATGCCTAGTTGGATAACTGTCAATTTTTCAAGTTATTATACCCCAAACAAAAAATTAAGCTTGGGTGTGCAAATTGAAAATATAGCTGATAAAAATTACCGGTATTTTGCAAGTGGCATTTCTGCAGTGGGCCGAAATTTCATTGTAAGTTGTAGGGTATCATTGTAAACGCA
>JAURIP010000337.1 GCA_030832695.1 Sediminibacterium sp.
AATATGTGGATTGTAAGTGACAACTTGCGTAAGGGCGCTGCTACCAATGCCATTCAAATTGCAGAGTATCTTGCATCAAAAGGAATAATTTAAAAAAAGTTCAATAACATTAAACTAAATCGAAGCCCTCGTTTATGGGGGGCTTCGAAAAATCAAATATGAAAGAATATATTGACCTTATTTTTTTACAAGGTCAATATATTCCGCTTCGGTAATTATTTTTATCGAGGCTATTTTTTTGGCTTTCTCTAATTTACTTCCAGCATCTTCGCCAACGACTAAGTAATTTAACTTACTACTTACGCCGCCTAGGATATGCCCGCCTCTTGATTCCACCATCGCCTCGGCGTCGGTACGTTTTAATTGTGTAAGGGTGCCTGTAAATAAAAAATTTAATCCTGCTAAGTTTCCATCCACAGCGGTGGTATTGGTTTGAATCATATTTAAACCCAATGATTCAAGTTGTCGAATCATTGCAATATTATTTTCCTCATGAAAGTAGGCGTAAATACTTTTTGCCACTTTCACACCGACATCTTCAAATGATTGTAATTGCTCCTCTGTAAGATTCGTTAAATCTAAAATATGTTGAATTTGGGATGCTACCGTTTTAGCGGTTGTTTCTCCTACGAAACGAATCCCCAAACCATAAATAAGTCGATAGAGTGGTTGATTTTTTGAATTAGCGATTGCAGCTTGTAAATTGTCAATACTCTTTTTCCCAAAGCCTTCCAACTGCGTCACTTTTTCAAAATCTAAAGTATACACTGCAGGTACATTTGGCAGCATCCCTATCTCGTAAAATTTACGGATGTTGGCTTCCCCAAAACTTTTGATGTCCATGGCATCCTTGCTAACGAAGTGGATGATTCGCTCTACAATTTGCGCTTTACACAAAGGACTTATGCATCGCCAAACCGCTTCAGCTTCTTCTTTTTCCAATGTTGCATTACATGCTGGACAGGTAGTAGGAAAAGTGATCATTTGTTCAGTGCCTTTTCGCAAGGAGCTTATAGATTGTACAATCTGAGGAATTACATCACCTGCTCTTTCAATAATCACCGTATCTCCCAATCGAATATCTTTTTCTTTGATGTACTCTTCATTGTGCATGGAAATACTAGAAACGGTTACACCACCTAATGCTACGGGTTGTAATTTGGCCACCGGTGTTACTGCGCCAGTTCGGCCTACTTGAAATTCTACGTTTTCAATAATAGTGGTAGCTTGACGTGCTTTAAATTTATAGGCAATGGCCCATCTTGGATGATGGGAAGTCATTCCTAATTTTTCTTGCAACATTACATCATCAATTTTAATCACCAGTCCATCAATATCATAAGGCAATTGATCACGTCCAATTTCAAAAGAAGTGCAATAATCAATTACATGATGAATACCTTCAATAATTTTTCTTTCTTTTTGCGGTGATCTAAATCCCAAATTCCATAACAAGGATAAAGTGCCACTATGGCTTTGTAAAAGCGGGGTAAGTTTTGCTCCTGGGATGGGAAGTACATAACTAATATGGTAAATGAATGCGTCTAAATTTCTTTCTCCCACTTCCCTAGGATCCTTCATGCGCAAGCTACCTGCAGCTGCATTACGCGGATTGGCAAGTGGTGCTTGTTGCTTTAGTTTTAATTTTTCATTAAATGCAGCAAATGCATCTTTACTCATGATCACTTCGCCTCTTATTTCAATTTGCTTTATTCCATATTCCCCCAAAGGAACACTTAATGGAATGGATTTGATCTGTTTGATATTTTGTGTAATATCTTCTCCAGCAACACCATCACCTCTGGTACATGCCCTAATGAGTAAATCATTTTCATAGACCAATGAAATACTTGCGCCGTCAAATTTTGGTTCAACACAATACGTTAACTTTTCATACCCAGCTCCTTCCGTTGCCTTTCGATCAAAATCAATTAAGTCATCTGCGTTATAACTATTTTCCAAACTTAACATGGGTACCAAATGTGGAATGGTAACAAAGCTTGTATTTAAACTATTCCCCACTCTTTGACTTGGCGAATCGGGTGTGATCAAGGAACTATTTGCTGATTCTATTAAAAGTAATTGTTGGTATAATTGATCATACTCATAATCGCTTATTAATGGTTCATTCAAAACATAATATTGGTATTCATTGAATTTTAATAGTTTTTTTAAACTATCCAATGCAATGGTTTGCGGATTTGTTAAATATTCTTTGGCTAAGGCCTGAAATGCGATAATTTGATCTTTGGGGTACATGAGGTAAAATGTCTGCTAAAATACAAATAGTTTTAATCTTTTATTTCGTATTTTGGGACTATAATTCCATTTTAAGAAACGGGCCATAG
>JAURIP010000168.1 GCA_030832695.1 Sediminibacterium sp.
GTCGTATTAAAACGAACCATATCAAACCATCTTACATTTTCAAAAGCAAATTCCAATCTTCTTTCTGTAGCTAATTCTTTTTCAAATTGCGCCGTAGTCGTAACCATCGCAGTCGTTAATGCTGGCAAACCTGCTCTTACCCTGGTTAGATTAATTAAGGTTAAGCTAGCTGCACTATTTCCTTGTGCTTCTGCTAACATTAATAATACATCTGGGTATCTAATCACATTCCAATCACTTTCACCATCCCCTTTGATTGAAACTGGTGTAACTAATTTTTTAGGATATAAATTATTCAATGCTTTACCATATACACCAATACTTACCGCATTACGATTGTCTAATACATTGTAAACCGAGTTTAATTCAGAACATGGTGCATTTTGACCTGAGCCATCACCATTAATAATAGCAATACCACTTAATTCTGGTGCGAATAAATTTGGAAAAGGAGAACCTTGTCCAATACCACCTGCTTTGTATCTTACTGCAAATAAAACTTCCTTACTCATTTCACTAGTCACTGCAAAATTATCTGCGTATAAAGTGTTTAAACCATAACCGCTATTCGCAATAATGTCATTTAATACAGGAATCGCATCTGTTTTGCGATTTAATGTTAAATATACTTTTGCCAATAATGCTTTGGCAGTCCAAGCATTTACTTTACCCAAACTTGTTGCCGGAATAGATGCATACTTTACAGCACTTCCATTAGCGGCAGCATATTGCAAATCTGCAATAATTAATTTGTAAATATCAGCGACAGATGAACGGTTAATACTTGTTGCTTCAAATGGATCTGCTGGTTCGTGCACTAAAAATACACCACCAAATAAGCGTACTAAATTAAAATAATGATACGCTCTTAAAGTTGCCGCCTCTGAAACAGCTAACTTTTTTTCTCCATCTGTTATTTTAACAGCAGTAGCCTCTGAAACTAGCGCTCCAGTCTCTGGTTTATAATTTACATTTAAACTATTTAAAATAACATTAAGATTGCGAATATTGAAATAATTTGCGATCCAATAGTTATAAATTGCCTGGTGTGATGTATTTGGGATAAATAAATCCAAGTCACTTAAATCACGGTTAGGTACCGACTTACTAGCAGAACTATACATGATTGTATTATCGCTTCTAAGTTCAGTTAACTTCCACTCCTCTAATAGTGGGGCTCTCAAACTATTATAACAACCGCTTAATGCAATTTGAATTTCAGCGTTTGTTGTATAAAAATTTTCAGTTGTAATATTTGACTGCGGATATAAATCGATATTTTTTTCGCAAGATGCAAAGCAAAATGACGCAAGTACAAATAATTTAATTATGTTTTTCATATGAAATATTTTTTCTTTTACTTTTAAGAATTAAAAATTAATATCAATTCCAGCTGTAATGGTTTGAGGAATTGGGAATGCCCCTCTTTGATATCCATCCACTAATACAGAAGAATATGCTCCATTGTTAGATCTTCCTTCTGGATTTAAACTTCTATATCCTTTCGCTGTATGGAAATATAAGTTTTGAGCAGATAAGTAAAAGCGCATGGAGGAAATTTTCAATTTTTTAATAGATGAAGTGGGCAATGTGTAACCTAAGTTTACTTCTCTCAAAGCAAAGTAGGATCCATCTTCAATCACATAATCTGTAAGCATCCAGTTGTATCCATTGGTTGAAAATGGCGTTTTACTATCTCCTGGATTAGCAGCACTTACCCATCTATTTTGACTATATATTTTAATTGTTCTTCTTGACTCATTGTAATTCGGATCACCATTAATTACCTTACCGCCTTGTACGCCTTGTACTAAAAAGCTAAAATCAATATTTTTGTATTTAAAATTATTGGTAATACCCCAGTTAAAATCAGGATATGGATTACCTAAGTCAGTTCTATCACTGTTATCTAATATTCCATCGCGATTCACATCCACTATTTTTAAACCGCCAGGAACTAATATGCTAGACAAAGATGATTTTAAATTTGAGGCGGTGATTTGTTCTTGTGATGTCCAAACACCATCTGTTTTAAAGCCATAAAAAACGACTAAAGGATCCCCCACTTTATTTCTGTATACTTCAGTACGCTCTCCTTGATTTAATAAGAAGGCTTCCGTACCCAATTTTAAAATCTTATTTCTGTTGCGTGAAATATTAGCTGAGGTAGTCCAACTCAATTTTTCACCTTGAATATTTTTTGTCGTTAATTCAAGTTCGAATCCTTTGTTTTCCAAACTTCCTAAGTTATTCCAAAACTGCGGTACACCCGTAAATGCCATTGCTGATTGTTGTAATAACAATTTATCAGTGGTAGATCTATACATATCTAAAGTAATACCCACTCTATTTTTAAATATAGAAAGGTCAATACCATAGTTGTTTTGATTCGTCGTTTCCCAAGTAATATTAGGATTTGATAAATAGTCAGATGAACTGACCAAACCTGGTGAGGAAACCCCTGTACCAGAACCATAGGTATAATTCGCGCCATATAATAAATCTAAAAAGGCGAAATCAACAATACGGTTATTACCAGATTGGCCATAACTGGAACGCACTTTTAAATTACTTAACCAGCTAATGCCGCTTAATAATTTTTCCTTGCTTAACACCCAACCACCCGAAATGGAAGGGAAACTACCCCATTTTTTTCCTTGTGCAAAATAGGAACTACCATCTGTTCTATAACTAACTGAAAATAAATATTTATCATCATACGCATAGTTAATACGACCTAAATAGGATAGCAATCCAATTTGATTATTGGCGCCAGTGGTTCCCGCTTTGTCTAATTGCGCTGCGCTATTCAAGGTTCTAATATCATCACTTGGGAAATCGTTTCCTGTAGTTCTTTGGGTTTGAATTTTTGTCGTTTGAGAAGTGAATCCCGCTAAAACAGCGATGTCACTTTTTTTAATGGACTTCTTATAGTTCAATGTATTCTCAGATAATAAATCAGTGTATTTATTATTGGTGAACACCCCTATATTATTTGAACCTTCACTGTTATACTCTCTTTCATAAAAACTTAATCCATTAGAATAATTCATTAAACTGGATCCTACCGTTTTAAAAATAAGTCCCTTTGCTAATTCAATACTTAATTCCGCAGAAGATTGCAATCTATATTCCATCATTGAAATATCTGATCTAGATACATCTGAATAGGGGTTTTGTTGCGCCGAACCACTTGGGTTAGCAGTGGTAAGGGAAGTCCATGAAGTACCATCTGGCATAGTGCCTGTATATTTTAAACCAGAAAAGTGTCGTGGATGTGCAAAATCACCAGGCAAAATACCAGCATATTGCGGATTGGTATTAACCAATGCGGCAGTGGCTGCATTATGATATACTGGTAACCATGTTGGCGCTCTCCAAAAGTTCGTATAATTTTGTGAAGGAGATAATTTTTTAGCAAAGGAAGGGTTTAAGTTAATACTCAACTTCACCTTATTACTTAAATCAACATCTACTTTAGTTCTAACATTAAATTTTTCATAATTACTTTTATTCATCATGCCCTCATCATTCTGATACCCTCCTGAAACATAATATCTAACATCTTTAGTGCCACCTGATGCACCTAATTGCACGTTGGTGAATTTACCTGCTCTTAATGATTGAGATTGCCAATCAGTTGATTCCCCATTTCTTAATTCATTTTCAATAATATAAGAAGCCCTATCACCGTCAACCACCGTGTTGGTAGATTGCACCACAGTTGGATCGGTTGATCTCAATTTCATTTCATTAAATAACATGCCTACATATTCTTCCGTTGTCATTATATCGTAACGTGTGTAAGCCTTTTTTTGACCTGCTGAATATTTGAAAGTATATTTTGGTTTACTCGTAGTTCCTTTTTTTGTTGTCACCATAATAACACCACTCGCACCTCTAGATCCATAGATCGCTGCTGATGCCGCATCTTTTAAAACCTCAATAGATTCAACATCTGCAGGGTTTAAAAAAGACAAACCATCCGGAACTGGTAAACCATCAATAACAATTAATGGACTTGCCCCAGCATTAAGCGAGCTAATTCCACGAATACTTATTTTTGGTGCTGCTCCTGATTCAGAGGAAGTATTTTGAATGTTTAAACCAGCAATTTTACCTTGTAAAGCTTGGTCAACTCTTGATACAGGTGCTTCATCTAATTTTTCATTTTTGAATTTTGAGATGGCTCCCGTTAAGCTTGATTTTTTCTGAGTACCATAACCAATAACGACAACATCGTTTTGTTGGTTCACTTCTGGGTTTAAAGTAACATTAATTACTTTTCTTCCATTAATGGTAATGTTTTGGGTAACGTAGCCTACAAAGCTCACCTTGAGTGCCTTAACATCGTTTCCAACAGCAATGGTAAATGTTCCATCATCTTTGGTAGCAACCCCAGTATTATTATTGGATAATACAGAAGCACCACTTAAAGGTAAGCCAGTGGCTTGGTCGGTTATTTTACCTTTGATTTCTTTATTTTGCGCCTGTACAAGTA
>JAURIP010000153.1 GCA_030832695.1 Sediminibacterium sp.
ACCAATTTTTATATTGGCCTTGAACACCTGATTCGTTTTCTGTAACCCTACTTAAATTTTTCTCTTTTGCCATATGATTTGATTTTAGAGACGGTAAGTATCTTCACTACCATCCGCTAAACTATTTAGTTCAATAAATACAATATCCGTTTGCGCAGTTGTTTGATGCCAAATTCCAGCAGGAATTAACACACGTGCAGGCGCAATCACTTCCACTTCACCATTTTCAGTGCCTTCTATTTCCTTCCATTGCAACAAAAGCGAACCTTGAACGAGCAACATATCTTCCGGGTTTTTATTTGCCGAAATGCCCTTATGATAATGTTGTCCACTAATCGAACCTTTATTACGATACACCAACAAGAACTCACCTGATCTATCCGTACTAAAATAATGCAAAGCGCCGCGCTCATCAACCGCTTTTACATCAATTTTAGTTATTTCTACTTTCATTTAAAACAAGTTAATTTAACCCCTTTTTTATTGCTAATATAAAATCCGCTTCCGACTTATTCCTCCACCACCACTGAACTTCCACCTGGCATTTGAACCACAATGTCCTTCCAGCCCTTTTCCCAATTTCCTGTAAATGTGAGTTTCCCTAATTCCGACAATGCCTTTAATCTAGATACAATAAAAACATCCCCGGTTTTAATTTTCATTTTACTTATAATATGAGCTAATGCACTGGGTAATTTTTGTGCATTTTTAGTCAGTAAGGATAAAATTTCTTTATCATAATAACTAATGTCCATACTCGCCAATTTTTTACCCCCTTCTAAAAAACGCACATAGCCATTATCAATGCATAATTTTTTCCACTCATCAGGATCTAATTCAAACTCACTTAAAGTAATCGGTCTCGCTAATTTCTTGGCCTTCAAAAACTCACTTGGTTGAATCTGACTTAAATTAGTTGGATAAAACAACTGCCCTTTTTCATTTAAAAAAGGGAGGTTATTCAAATACAAAACCTGCACCTTTCCTTGCAGCTCTTTTAATTGACTCATTAACCAATAGTAGCCACATACATCATGTGCGTTTTGACCCATCCAAATCCATACTTGTTCATTCTCGGATTCCTGTAAATCCTGTATTAATTGATGCACTACTAATTTATCATCAACAATATCAATTTGTTCCTCGTAGGGAGAATATTTCAATAATTCCATCCACCAATTACGTCTTGCCTGATAACCTTCTGTCTCGTAAATATCTGCAATAGGTCCCACCGCATAATCGTCTTTGATTTCAATTATTTTACCTGCAAGGGATTCATCCATTTCAATAGCTGATTGCAAAATGGCCACATTGGCTGTTTCAAAAACTAAGTGTATCATAATATATTAGTGTGTATTGGGTGTTATTAAATAATAAACACAGGTAGTAAAAAAATTCCTGACCCATGGTATTGCTTTAATAAAGCCAAACTGAATTTTTGGTTTTAAATTAAATTTGTACTCGTAAATCGGATTAATTAAATAATGTATGTTATGTAAAATTTTATAATTTGTTTGTAGCGCGAATTTTTCAAACTTTTCAATAGATATTCCGGTCTCTTTTATTTCCAACAAATCAGCCACAGGTTGTTTTGCTATTGATAAGATAAACTTGTACAAAAAAGTAGGCAGCAAATGATAATAAGGCAATTTACTCAAAATGGAATGGGTACATAATTGCTGATGTCCGCCAAATGGCATTTGCCAAGGGGGGAATCCAAAATAGATCGCACCGCTTGGTTTTAAAAATTGCTGCATCCAAGCCATTAACTTTTTTTGATCATGAATATGCTCAATTACATCTTTTAAAATAATGATATCAAATAAGGATGGAAATTCAACAGCCGGATTTACTTGATAAATATCTTTTGAGATAAATTGAATTTTATTCGCACCAATATCTTCTTTTAACCATTCACGCGCATTCACTAATCTAGATTCATCTAATTCAACGCCCACGCCTATGCAACCTTTATTGATAAATGCCTTAAGCACCCCACCTTCGCCACATCCAATTTCAAGCACCTGCATGCCTGATGTAATTTTTATTTTTTGTTCAATAAATGGAATAACAAATTGTGCAGCGTTATTCACCTGCATTTCAAAATATTGTTTTCTATTTTTATGGAACTCAAACATGATTTAGCTCAAAAAGGTTTAGTTGGTTTCGATTATATCTAAATCGGCACGTAAATTTTCAATAATAAACTCCTGTCTTTCCTGTGTATTTTTTCCCATGTAATATTCTAACAAATGTTGAATATGATCCCCCTGTTCTAAAATCACTGGATCCAATTTGATATCTGCATTAATGAACTTGCCAAACTCATCCGGACTAATCTCACCCAATCCTTTAAACCTGGTAATTTCAGGTTTTGATCCAAGTTCTTTTATTGCAGCTTGCTTTTCATTTTCATCATAACAATAAATTGTTTTCTGCTTATTGCGCACACGGAATAATGGTGTTTCTAAAACAAATACATGCCCTTTTTTAACGAGGTCAGGAAAAAATTGTAAAAAGAAGGTAAGTATTAACAAACGAATGTGCATCCCATCCACATCGGCATCGGTAGCAATGACAATTTGATTATAACGCAAGCCTTCTAACCCTTCTTCAATGTTTAATGCATGTTGAAGCAAATTAAATTCTTCATTCTCGTATACCACTTTTTTTGTTAACCCAAATGCATTCAAAGGTTTACCTCTTAAACTGAATACCGCTTGCGTATCTACATTACGTGATTTAGTGATGCTACCACTAGCCGAATCTCCTTCCGTTATAAATAACGTACTTCCCTTTTGCAAGGAAATGAACATCTCTTTATTTTTTACAGGCAAATCATCACTCAAATGAACGCGACAATCTCTTAATTTTTTATTGTGCAAATTTGCTTTTTTTGCACGCTCATTGGCTAATTTTTTAATGCCCGCTAATTCCTTACGCTCATGCTCATTTTGCTCAATACGCTTTTTTAAAGCATCTGCTGTTGCTGGGTTACGATGTAAAAAATTATCTAACTCTTTTGCTAAAAATTCAGTGACAAAGTTTTTCATACTTGGGCCACCATCCGCCACATTTTGCGAACCCAACTTAGTTTTAGTTTGACTTTCAAAAACCGGCTCTTGCACACGTACTGAAACTGCCGCTACAATACTGGTTCTAATATCCGAAGCCTCATAATCCTTTTTATAATAATCACGAATCACTTTTACATAAGCTTCCCTAAATGCTTGCTGATGCGTTCCTCCTTGTGTGGTATATTGTCCATTGACAAATGAAAATATATCCTCCCCATAATCATTGTTATGCGATAGCGCAACTTCAATATCTTCTCCTTTTAAATGAATAATGGGATAGCGTAATTCATCTGGGTTTGTTTTTCTTTCCAATAAATCCAATAACCCATTTTTACTAACGTATTTTTTTTCATTGAATACAATACTTAATCCAGCATTCAAATAACAATAGTTCCATAATTGACCATCAATATATTCATGTATATAATGATAGTTTTTAAACATGGTTGCATCTGGTGTAAATACCACCAATGTTCCATTCGGCTCGGTCGTTTTAGTTTCTTTGGTTTCATTTACCAATACGCCTTTTTTAAAACTAGCCGACTTTTGTTTACCCTCTCTAAATGCAGTCACTTCAAAATCTTCACTTAAAGCATTCACCGCTTTTGTACCCACCCCATTTAAACCCACCGATTTTTGAAAGGCTTTACTATCGTATTTAGCACCTGTATTTATTTTACTAACTACATCCACAATTTTTCCCAACGGAATACCACGGCCATAATCTCTAATGGTCACTTGCTTCCCTTGAATTAAAATTTCAACCTGTTTACCATAACCCATGGTGTGTTCATCAATACAGTTGTCGATCACTTCCTTCATTAAAACGTAAATACCATCATCAGGTGCTGAACCATCACCTAATTTTCCGATATACATACCAGGTCTTAATCGAATATGCTCCTTCCAATCTAATGACCGGATGGAATCTTCATTATATTCTACTGGAATTTTTGATTCTGCCATAATTATCAATGCTTTAGGGGCATAAAATGCCCATGTCTAACTGCAAATCTAATGAGCACGGCGGTTACCCCAATTTTACTTTTCACCAATTGGCCCTTTTATGTGGATAAAAGATTATTCGCTTATCTTTATCGCATCAAAACAGACCCAAAATACCCGATTGTTGACCTAGAATACATCAAAAACAAGGCAAATGAGCTGGCCTCGGAAAACGACCAATTTCAGGCTTATTTAAGGGAAATGGATGGCAATCAGCTGGACAAGCTCGTATATTCCCTATCTGAGGACATTTCGCCTAAAATTAGTTGTACCAGTTGCGGCAACTGCTGCAAAAGCTTAATGGTGAATATTGACGAGGACGAAGCGAATCGCCTTTCGGAACATTTAGGTAAAACAAGGGCGGATTTCGATGAGGCCTATATTTCAAAAGGGGAATCAGGACGTATGGTGATTAATTCAATCCCATGTCACTTTTTAGTAGATAATAGTTGCAGTGTTTATGAGTATCGATTTGCAGGTTGTAGAGAATTTCCAGCTTTTCATGTTCCAGATTTCAATAAAAGATTGTTCACTACTTATATGCATTACGATAGATGCCCCATTATATTTAATGTGATTGAAACATTAAAAGAGGAACTTGGATTTGAAAAGTCA